>DATCMP010000289.1:0-8955 GCA_036563365.1 Thermomicrobiales bacterium | reverse complement strand
CAGGCGTACTACGACATGTACGTGCGCGACCAGTCGGTGCCGACCTCGGCGCTGACCAACACCCAGGTCGAGAACCAGGACCTCTTCATCAGCGAGCAGATCGCGATGGTGATCAGCCACCCGAGCGAGTACGCGGTGATGACCGACAAGCTGGCGAAGGCGACCGGATCGGACAAGGCGCTGGCCCAGGAGGTCGTGGACAACATGGCCTACGGGCTGATGCCCGAGGGGCCGGCACGGCGGGCGGTCGTCTTCGGCGGCTCGAACATGCACATGTTCACCGACAAGGCGGCGGGCCACACCGTCGACCGCAAGGCGGCGAACGCCTTCATGGCGTTCGCGACCGGGCCGGAATGGTCGACCAAGCAGTGGGCCTGGCTCGGCTCGAACCCCGGCCACCTCGACGGCTTCAAGTCGGAGTGGATGAAGCAGCGCCTGGAGCAGATCAAGTTCCTGGAGTACACCACGGCGATGCTCCCCTACGGGATCCCCTTCCCGGCTATCCCCGAGCAGGCGACGATCATGAACAACATCGTCCCCGAGATGCTGCAGAACGCGCTGACCAAGAAGATGACCGTCAAGGCGGCGGCGGATGACGCCGCCGAGAAGATCAAGAAGCTGATCGCCGAGCGGAAGGCGCAAAGCCTCTGGGTTCTCTCCTAACCGCTGTCACCGATCTGCCGGATCGTGTCGACGTCAATACTTTGAGCGCGTGTGATCGTGGGCGAGTGCCTACGGTCACACGCGCTCTGACGCACAGGAGGAGCTGTGAAGATAACCGATGTCCGTCCGTGGATCGTCACCGGCCCGCCGACGGAACCGGGCGTGCCCGGCCATGCGGGCGAGCGCCTGCACTATGTCTTCGTGCAAGTCGATACCGACGAGGGGTTGACCGGCTGGGGGGAGATCACGACCTACCCCGGCCTGGTGGCGAATCGCGCGGTGGTCGCGATGCTGCGCGAGGTACGCGAGGTGCTGATCGGCCTCGATCCGGCGCGGATCGAGGCGATCTGGCACAAGCTCTTCCGCCTGTTCACGTACATGGGTACGCGCGGCGCGACGACGGCGATGATCTCCGGGATCGACATCGCCCTCTGGGACATCCGGGGCCAGGCGCTCGGCGTGCCGATCTACGAGTTGCTCGGCGGGCCGGTGCGCGAGACCGTGCCGCTCTACGTCCACTTCGCCTACACCGACACGCCGGAGGCGATGGCCTTCCACGCGAAGGGGCAGGTCGACCTCGGGGCGCAGGCGATCAAGACCGACCCGTTCCTGGCGGCGGGCCGGTCGCGAGGCCTCGATCATATCGACTACCTCGGCGGCGGGATCGACCCGGCGACCGAGCAGCTGGGCGTGGACATGATCGCGGCGGTCCGCGCGGCGGTCGGCCCGCAGGTCGAGATCCTGATCGACGCCCACGCCCGCTATAACGTGCCGACCGCCGTCCGGCTGGCGAACCGGCTGGCGCCGTACAACATCACCTGGTTCGAGGAGCCGTGCCCGCCGGAGAGCTACCACGCGCTGCGGCAGGTGCGCGAGCAGATCCCGATGGCGATGTGCGTCGGCGAGCGCCTGCACACCCGCTTCGACTTCGTGCCGATCCTCGAGGGGCGGCTGTCGGACTACGTGATGCCGGATGTGACCTGGACCGGCGGGATCAGCGAGCTGAAGAAGATCGCCACCATGGCCGAGGCGTACTACATCCCGCTCACCCCGCACGACGCCAGCGGGCCGATCAACATCCTCGCCGGGGCGCACGTCTCGCTGACGGTGCCGAACTTCTACCGCCTGGAGGCGCGCCGCGTGACGTTCGACTTCTACAACGCGTTCCTCGACGAGCCGCTGGTGGTGCGCGACGGCGCGCTGCACGTCCCGAACCGGCCCGGCCTCGGCCTCAGCCTCAACCTCGACTACCTGCGGGCGCATGAGGTCGTCTGAAGCAGTGGAGCGATGTGACTCCTATCTACGCGGAGGAGGAGTGGTGAGCGTACTCGATTGGTCTGCGGCGCACGATGCCCGCCTCGCGGCGATCCGCGATGAGTTGGCGAAGGTGAGCACGGCGACCGCTTTTTTCCTACTCCAGCAGCGGGGTTGGCGCAACACCTACATGAAGGGGTTGTCACCGCTGCAGGAACTCGGCCTCGGCAAACGCCTCGTCGGGCGGGCGCGCACCTGCCAATACCTCTTGCGACGCGGCCCGGAGCGCCCGCCGTCCACGCCGGAGGAGGTCGCGGCGGGCCGCGCGCAGCGGTTGCAGTCGCCGGAGATCGTGCTGATCGAGTCGCTTGAACCGGGCGATTTCTTCTGCGTCGATGCGCTCGGCGTGCGGACGTCGGGGATCATCGGCGACATCCTGGCGACGCGGATCAAGTATCGCGGCGCGCTCGCGGCGATCATCAACGGCGCGGTGCGCGACACCCCCTACGTCAAATCGGTCGGCCTGCCGATCTACTGCGCGGCGGTCCACCCCTCGGCGAGCGGACGCGACACGGTGCCGGTGGCGTATGACCTCCCGATCAATATGGCGGGGGTCCACCTGTTAGCGGGCGATATTTTGCTCGCCGATGATGAGGGCGTGGTGGCGATGCCGCTCGACCTGGCGGAGTACGTCGCGTCAACCGGACCGGCGAAAGAAGATTTGGAGTTATGGATTCGCGGCAAGGTCGAGGCTGGTGGCTCGATCTTCGACTATTACCCGCCGCTTCCCGAGCAAGAGGCGGAGTATCTGCGGGACACCGGACGGACAGCGAAATAGTCGGCGGTCGGCAGTCCGTAGTCCGTGGTCCGTAGTCCGTAGTGGCTGCGTGGTGGTGTGAAGGCACCGTGCCAACAGCCGGACCTCTACTACCGACTACGGACTACGGACTACGGACTGCCGACCGCCGACTATGCTCTTTGTGCCGCACGCGCAGGACGACTATTTTGGTGGAATGGTTGAATGGCGCCGGATCGGCGGGTGGGAGACCGGCGCGCGTCTCGGGGTATCCGGTGAAGTCGGGTGGCACCGCGATCAGGTCCTCGATCGCCAGGTAGCCATCGACGCAGAGCGCCTCGATCGCGTCCAACCAGGCGCTGCCGCTGACGAAAAGCGCGTTGTTGATCGCGACGATCCGCCCACCGTTGGCGACGAGCGGGCGGATTCGGTTGATCGGCCGGTGGCTGGCCGCGACGAGATCGACGGTGCCGCCCTTTGTGGCGGTGAAGAACGGCGGATCGATGAAGGCGCAATCGAAGCGCTCGCCCGCGCGTTTCATCCGCCCGACCTCGGCGAAGAAATCGCCCGCCCGGAATTCGCCGCGCGTGATCGGGAAGGCGTTCAGCGCGTACGACGCGCGAGCGACGTCGAGGTAGTCGCGATTGCGATCGAGTTGCACCACGCGCGTCGCGCCGCCCGCTCGCGCCGCCACGCCGAGGCTGCCGGTGTAGGCGAACGTATTGAGGACCGTCTGGCCGCCGAGTTCCCGGCGCGCCCAGTCGCGCAAGCCCCGCGTATCGAGATAGAGGCTCGTGTCCCGGTGCATCGTTAAGTCGAGGGCGTAACGGATGCCATGCTCACGCACTTGTCGGTCCGACTCCGCACCGTAGGCGAAGAGACCCCGTCGCGCGGTCTGGTCGGCTGCGTGTCGGCACTTGAGGATGATCGCGCGCAGCCACGGTAGTTGCTCGCGCAGGTAGTCGATCACCGCCAGGATCGTCGGGCGTTGCGGCTCGGCGGGGGTGGCGTAATCGTGGATCACTATCGTGCGCGCGTAGAGATCGATCGCGAGGTCGGGCGCACCTTCGAGGAAGCCGTTGAGGAGCCGGAAGGCCGCCTGATGCGCGGGATCGAACAGGTCGGCGCGCGCCCGGATCGCAGTATCGAGACGGCCTAGCAGCGCTGATGCGGTAGGCTCTGTGGCCTCGTCCACGATGTTTCGACCTCCTGCAGTATGGTCGCGCTCGATAACGTCGCGGTAGTAAGGCCAATGATACCCGTCAGAGGGGTATCTATACAGCACACGCGCGAGTCGCGCGGTCCGGGTGCTGCGAAGGGAGGCAAACAGCTACACTGCCCCATACACAAGATCGTGTGACGCAAGGAGCACCGGCATCGTGGACAAGCAGGAATATAAACGGTTCTGGGTCCAGCATTTAGCGTACGCCAGCACGCGCACGAACCTTCATGCCGCCGTGGCCGCGCGTCCGCAGGCAATTTGCACCGCCGTTGCCGCGCCGGGCGTCGCCTTCAGCTACGGGATCCAGCAGCGAGGGCGGATCGCCGAGATTGTCTTCAACCACACCGAGCGCGCGGTGAACCAGGCGATCTATGATTATCTGCTCGCCCACCGAGAGAAGATCGACGCCGCATTCGGGGCACCGCTGGTCTGGCAGCACGAGCCGGAGTGGTCGGGCTATACGTCGGCATCGATCGGTTGTCATTGGGCGAATGACGACGATTTCGATGATCCGTTGCGCTGGCCCAACTATCAGCACGAGATGGTCGCGGCGATGGTCCGGCTCGAAGCGATCCTCAATCCCTACCTCAAGCGGCAACTCGGCGCGAAATATCGGCAGAAGAAACGCCGCTGAGCGGTTCCCGCCGTATCGGGCGTGTTCCAGGGCTGCCGGAGTAGTACGCCGGAGGTATCCCGGCGCGATCGGGGCACGCCCGTTGCTCGTCACTACCAGCCCCACCTTTCGCCTCGCCGACGACGATCAGATCGTGGCGGTGGTCCGTCGGGGATCGGTGCGGAACGTCAGCTGGTGCGGGCGCTTGATGACCCAATAGGGACCGTGGGGGTAGATCGCTGTATCCGGCCAATGGGTCAAGCCATCGAATAAGCGTCGCCAGGTTCCCCTGGACATATCGGCGAGTTCCTTGAAGCACTGCGACCGTTCGCAGACCACCGCGAGGCGTCGGGTATGGTCTTTCTCCAGGAAGGCTTGCAGGAGACAACCAGCGCAGTCCTCACCCACCACTTCGCCGCAGACGAAGCAGGTATCGGGTTGTTGCCGAATGATTAACTGGGTTTGCGCGATATTTTCTTGCCAGGCGTTCCGACTCAAATCGTCCTTTTCTCCTTTGCGTGATTCATTAACCAGAGACGGCGGAGCCGAAGCTCCGCCGTCTCTCTCAGCTATTCGGTTGTATTTGGGATCGGGCCGTGGAGCGGGGCGAACCCCGTGGCACCATGGGTGGTACCAGGCCCAAATGCGAGGATACCAGTATCGCACTTTCGCGCCTGGCTGTCCAGCCGAAACCGACCGCACTATTTGTCCATCCGACCGTAGCTGACGATCTCGCTCAGTGGCTTGCGACCGCTCGCGGCGGGGTTCGGGCGCGGGTCTTTCGCGGTGACCGGATAGCCGAGGGCGACCACGGAACGCGCGGCGCGCTCGGCGGGGATCCCCAGGATGTCTTTCGCGGCCTGTTGCTGATCGGCGTCGCCGAACCAGGCGGTGCCGCCACCGAGGCCGAGGAGACGCGCGCCGATCAGCAGGCGCTCGGTGACGCGGCCCTCGTCGTAAGCCTCGCTGACGTTGTTCGCGCCATCGAGGACGATGGCGATCGCGAGCGGTGCTTCGGCCACCCAATTGATCGGCGTCCGCACCTGGCTGATCTGCGTCAGCTGCGCCTTGTCGGTGATCACGATGAAATGCCACGGCTGCGTGTTGCGCGAACTCCCGGTCCAGCGAGCGACTTCGAGCAGTTCGGCGAGCACATCATCCGGCACGGGGTCGGGCTTGTATTGCCGCGCCTGCCGCACCTTCTGTAATTCCCTGGTCACCTCGCGCGCGTTGGCCAATGCCGCCATCGTTGCCTCCCCTTCTCCGCATACGTCTATCCGTCGGTCCGTGAACGTCGCTGCCGATCTCAACCCACCGGCGGGCGAACCTATTCCCCGCCGAGGCCGGGGCGTTGTCAGGCCCGCCGCTCAACCGACTACGACGGCGGCGAAGGCTGGTACTATGTGTTCGTGGGAGCGTTGATGCGGCGTGGGGAAGGGATATGGCCAGGACGTTCGATGACTTCACCGAGTCGGCGAAACAGGTGCTCGTGCTGGCACAGCGCGAGGCCCAGCGGCTCGAACATGCCAGGGTGGGGACCGGCCATCTGATCCTCGGGTTGACCAACGAGAGCGACGATCTGGCGGCGCGACTGCTGCGCGATTCCGGCGCGCGACTCCCGGCGTTACGCACGGCGCTGATCGACCGCCTCGGCCTCGGCAGCACGACCGCCGGGGCGATTCACGGCCTGACCACGCGGGCGCAAGCGGTGATGTCGATGGCCGTCGAAGAGTCCGAGCGCCGCAAAGACCGCTTCATCGGGACGGAACACCTCCTCTTCGGGGTGCTCCGCGAAGGGCAAGGTGCCGGGATCGATATCCTGGCGGCGGTCGGGATCGACGTGGCGACCTTTCGCAAGCGGCTGAGCCAGGAGTTGAACAACCGATCGGGCGCGGCGTAGGGCGCGTTCGCTGCGGTATTGCGCGTGGGGTGTGCATGGTGGTCACGCCGATCTACGAGACACATTCGTTGACCACGGATAACGAGACAGGTGTTGCGACCGACCGGCTACCGGGTGAGCTCTCATCTGAGAGGCGGCGGCTCGCGCGGGAACTCGGCGAGCGCCGTCGCGACGCGGGGATCGCGGCGGTCTTCGTCTCCGATCTGGCGCGGGCGGTGGAAACGGCGGAACTGGCGTTCGGCGGTGGCCCCGTGCCGATCCATCAGGACGCGCGGCTCCGCGAGTGCAACTATGGGGCGCTGAATCGGATGCCGGTGGCGCGACTCGCCGCCGAGCGTGCGCGACGGATCACCGTGCCCTATCCCGATGGGCAGAGCTACGAGCAGGTCGTGGATGCGACCGCCGACTTTTTGCGCGATCTCGTCAGCGATTGGGACGGTCGCACCGTGCTCGTCATCGCGCATTCCGCGAATAAATGGGCCTTCGATTGCCTGCTCAACGGTGCGCGGTTGGCCGATCTCGTCGATGCGCCATTTGGTTGGCGCGAGGGCTGGCACTATACCGTACCGACCGGTTGGGCGAGGGCGACAGGTGCCGCCTCCTGAGCCATGTTGCCAGGCGGCTAGCGGGCGGTGAAGCCTCAGACGACGAGCGCAACGCCCAGGAAGGCAACCAGCGTACCGATGATGCTGCGTCGTGTCGGTCGCTCGCTGAGGAAAACAACCGCGCCGAGTAAACCGAAGATCGGCCCCGCGGCGTTTAACGTCGCGGTGGTCGAGGCTCCGACCAGTTTGATCGCGCTGAGGTAGCAAAGGCCGCTCGCCAGACCGGTGACGCCGGCGGCGCAGAGGGCGGGGATGCTGCGCCGCTCGACGCGCCAGGGGGGCTGCCGCCGCTCGGCGGTGCTGATCACGGCACAGAGTGCGGCGCTGAACGGCAGGCGGAGTATATTCGCCGCCAGAATATCGACATCCTGGATCGCGACGCGGGTGAGCGCCGTCGCACCGGCGACGCAGACCGCCGAGGCGAGCGCGCAGGCGACCCCGCTCCAATGAAGTGTGGGCACGGTGGTATCGCGCGATGCCCCCTCGACCACCAATGGCCGCCGTGGTAACGCTACCAGGATCACCCCCGCGACGACCAGTAACGCCCCCCCGATCGCGCGCGGGGTCGGCACCTCGCCGAGCGTGGCCGCGGCGATGACCAGGGTGAAGAGGGGGTAACACGAGGCGATCGGCATCGCCAGCGCGATCCCGATGCGGCGCACGGCGGTAAACTGCAGGATATCACCGATCACCATGCTCAGGAGGACAGACAGGAGCAGGACCCCGATGGTGCGTCCGGGGATCGCCAGCAGATCACCGGGGCGGCGCAGCGCCAGGAAGATGAGGCCGAAGATCAGGGTGGAAACAGCCGTGCGCCAGGCTTGTGCAGTGGCCCCGCCGAGCTTGTTGAGTTGTTCGCGCAAGACAAGATTTGTCGCCGCCCAGAAGAGCGCCGCCCCCAATGCCGCCGCCGCACCCATCCAAACCCCTTCCGCTCTCGTGCGCCAGCCGCGTCGGCACTATCCTAGCAGAGTCGCCGTCGCGACCGTTTTTCTCCAGGCGCGTCGACGATCGGGCGGGGATATTGCGCTGGCCGATAGGCGTTGTACGCGCGGGATGAAAGATGGGATTTGGTAACGTGTTGGCTCGCCCCCGGCTCCTCCCCGTGGCGGGGAGGGGTGTCTCGTTGGGAGGTGGCGAAGGCTATTGGTGTAGGAGATGTGACCCCTCCCCTAGCCGCTGAAGCGCGAAGGGGCGGCTTGTTGGCGGGGCGGTAGACGCAGGGATTGTGGAGGTATGGGCGTGGAACAGCGGTTTTTCGGGTCAACAGGGCAACAGGTTCCGGTTATCGGGCAGGGGACGTGGTACATCGATCAGGGCGACCGCGCTGCCGCAGTCGCGGCATTGCGCCGCGGGATCGATCTGGGGATGACCCATATCGATACGGCGGAGATGTACGGTGATGCGGAAGTGGTGGTCGCGGAGGCGATAGCCGGGCAGCGGGAGCAGGTCTTTCTCGTTTCCAAGGTGATGCCGCAGCATGCCTCCCGGCGTGGGACGATCGCGGCCTGCGACAAATCGTTGCGTCGCCTCAAGACCGACTACCTCGACTGTTATCTCCTGCACTGGCGCGGGCGGCACCCGTTGGCCGAGACGGTCGAGGCGCTGGATCTGTTGCAACGCACGGGGAAGATTCGCGCCTGGGGTGTCAGCAACTTCGACGTGCCGGACCTTGAGGAGTTGCGTGCGTTGGTCGGGGTCGAGCGTATCGCGTGTAATCAGGTGCTCTACCATCTGGGAGAGCGGGCGATCGAACACGCCGTCATGCCCTGGTGTGAGAAGCACGGCGTCGCGGTGGTAGCGTACAGCCCGTTCGGCCAGGGGGACTTCCCCGGCCCGCAAACTCCCGGTGGGCGCATGCTGGCTGAAATCGCGGAGGTGTACGGCGCAACCCCACGCCAG
>DATCMP010000188.1:0-9086 GCA_036563365.1 Thermomicrobiales bacterium | reverse complement strand
AGCGCCGCCATAATCGCGAGATAGACCACAGTGGCGACCAGCGGGCGGGGCAAATGGGTGCGCCGAGAGAGCAGCGTGATCAGCGGCGTGAAGACGTATGCGGTGATGATCGCCCAGAGGAAAGGCGAGAGGACGGAGAAGAAGTGGGCCAGCCCTAGCACAGTCAGGCCCGCCAAAACCCAGAAGGCGATCAGCTTACTGCGCGGTGAAAACCGGGTTTCCATCGGTGCTTAACCCCACTCCGGAGAATCGCGTTGCTGGACGGTGACAAACGCACGCAATTGTACGCTCGCTGGCGGCTGCACTTTCCTATTCTCCGATCATCCACGTTATTCTACATCGGCGCTTCAGCACGGTGCCAATTGTGCGCGAATTGCTTTTGACGCGCTTGCACTACGTCGCCGAGATCCCTTAGCGGGCGGCTACGGATCGGGGGATGTTGTATTTCCGACCCAGATACGGCTCGTGTATCGACTGCGCTCTGGGGGGAATCTTTATGGTGAAATCCGCGGTCATGCCGCGACGTTGCTGCTCTACCGGTGGTTCCATCCGTATCGGCGTCATTTGGCGCATGCCCAAACGCGGTGAGGTCGGCGAACGATACGTCGATTCGCCGTATCCGGTATTGCGCCTAGCCGTTCGCGCGTACTATAATGTCGTCAATCCGAGCCGGGATCACGGGGCGGTCGTGCGCGTCGTATGACTGGTTTGTCCGAGTGGACACCCGAGATCGCGGTTGCTTGGATATCGAGGTATGGGAGCGGAGTGTGACGTTGGCAATGGAAGATCAGGGTCAGCAGGTGCAAACGGGTGATGAGGCGCAGGAAGCGGTCGTGAGCGTTAGCTCCGCACCACAAAGCCTGATGCAGCAGTTGCTCGATGATCCGAGCCACGATTATCGTGCCCTGAAATATGGGGATGTGATCGACGGTACGGTCATGCAGCGCGACCGCGACGAGTTCTTGGTCGATATCGGCTCGAAGTCCGAGGGGATTATTCCGAGTAAAGAGTACTCGACCCTCTCTTCGGACGAACTGGGCGCGATCAAGGCGGGTGATCAGGTGTTGGTCTTCGTCGTCCAGGCGGAGAATCAGGACGGGCACACGGTCTTGTCGATCGATAAGGCGCGTCAAGAGAAGAGCTGGCGGAATCTGCAGGAGCAGTACGACAAGAACGATGTCATCCAGGCGCAGGTCACCAATTACAACAAGGGTGGTCTATTGGTCAATCTCGACGGGGTGCGCGGCTTCGTCCCCGCCTCGCAGGTGACCGAGATCCGCGGCGGTGACGATGCTTCGAAGCAGGCCGATATGGCCCGTCTCGTCGGGACGCATCTCCAGCTCAAGGTGATCGAGATCAACCGGCACCGGAACCGCCTAATTCTGTCCGAGCGGATGGCCGTGCAGGAACGCCGCGACGCGATGAAGGAGCGGCTGATCGAGAACCTTAAGGAGGGCGAAACCCGAACTGGGCGTGTCTCCTCGATCGCCGACTTCGGTGCCTTCGTGGACATCGGCGGGGCGGACGGACTGGTCCACCTCTCGGAAATCTCGTGGAGCCGCGTGAAGCACCCGAGCGAGGTGCTGAAGGTCGGCGACGAGGTCAACGTCTACGTCCTCTCGGTCAACCCGACCGAGAAGAAGATTGCCCTCTCGATCAAGCGGACGCAGCCCGAGCCGTGGAGCCGCGTGGCGAGCAAGTACGAGATCGGTCAGGTCGTCCCCGCCACGATCACCCAACTCGCCAACTTCGGCGCATTCGCGCGGATCGAGGATGGGATCGAGGGTCTGGTCCACGTCTCCGAGCTGTCCGAGGAGCGGGTCAACCACCCGCGCGAAGTGGTGCAGGAGGGGCAGGAAGTCACGGTGCGGATTATCCGCATCGACGCGCAGCGGCGGCGCATGGGCTTGAGCTTGCGTCGGGTCAACGAGAGCGATACCCCGTTGGCTGGCTTCGGTGAGGCGCAGCCGGAGGGCGGCCCGACCGAGGGGGCTACTGCCCAGACGGCACAAGCTGTCGCACCCGCGGAAACCCCGACCGAGGAAACCGCCGCCCCGATGGAGACGACATCGTTCGGTGAGGCTTTTGCGGAAGCGGAAGCGACCGCATCCGCTGCCGAGAAGTCTTCCGAAGGCAAGTAGCCCTTCCGACCGCATAACTGTGCGGTCGGCATCGCGGAAGATTGAGAATAACGCGGATAGCCAGTACGCAGATAGTGGCATCATGGCAGCCTCCGTGCTTTAATATATACATCAGCCCCCACTGCTTTACGGCTGTGGGGGCTGTGTGTTCTCGCGGCGGCGCAGCGCCCGGTGCAGGCGGCGATGACATTCCATTTTCGGTACTTGGTCCCTGATCGTTATAGGCACGTCACGGCGCATAGGGAGGTGGCAAGTCGTGATCCGGCTGCACCAGAAGCGTTCTATGCTCGCGAACCTGGAATGTGCGAACTAACAATCGGGACACACTGACAACCGTGACAGTCGGGCAGTGGGAGAAGCACAATGGCGGACAAATTCGACAAATTTACTGAACGGGCGCGTCGGGTGCTCACCTTGGCGCAGGAAGAGGCGCAGCGCTTCAACCACAATTACATCGGCACCGAGCATCTCCTGCTCGGCCTGGTGCGTGAGGGCGATGGCATCGCCGCGCGCGTGCTCAACAATCTCGGGGTGCAGTTGCCGAAGGTGCGTTCCGCCGTGGAATTCATCATCGGGCGCGGCGAAACGATGATCATGGGTGAGATCGGCCTCACTCCCAGGGCGAAGAAAGTGATCGAGCTGGCGGTTGATGAAGCCCGTCGGCTGAACCACCATTACATCGGCACCGAGCACCTCCTCCTCGGCCTCGTGCGTGAGGGCGAAGGGATCGCCGCTGGTGTGCTGGAAAGTCTCGGCGTCAGCCTCGAGAAGCTGCGCGCTCAGGTCATCCAGGTTCTCTCGCAATCCGGCGGGAGCTACGGCCAGGGTGGCAAGCAGCAGACCAAGACGCCGTATATGGATGCCCTCGGCTTCGACATGACCGAGGCCGCCCGCAACGGCAAGCTCGATCCGGTCGTCGGTCGCAGCAACGAAGTCGACCGGGTGATGCAGATCCTCTCCCGACGCACGAAGAACAACCCCGCCCTGATCGGCGAGCCCGGCGTCGGCAAGACGGCGATCGTCGAGGGATTGGCACAGCGGATTGTCGCCGGTGATGTGCCGGAGCAGTTGCAGAACAAGCGGCTGATCGCGCTCGACATCGGTGCCTTGGTCGCCGGTACCAAGTATCGCGGCGAGTTCGAGGAGCGCCTGAAGAAGATCGTCGCCGAGGTCAAGGAGACCCAATCGATCATCTTCATCGATGAGTTGCATACGCTGGTCGGCGCGGGTGCTGCCGAGGGTGCGGTCGATGCGGCGAATATCCTCAAGCCCGCCCTCTCGCGTGGCGAGTTGCAGACGATCGGCGCGACGACGCTCGATGAGTACCGCAAATACATCGAGCGCGACGCGGCCTTGGAGCGGCGCTTCCAGCCGATCCAGGTCGATGAGCCGAGCGTCGAGGAGACGATCCAGATCCTCGAAGGGATTCGCGATCGGTACGAAGAACACCACAAGCTGAAGATCAGCGACGAGGCGTTGAAGGCGGCCGCGAACCTGGCCCAGCGTTACGTCCCCGATCGGTTCATGCCCGACAAGGCGATCGACCTGATCGATGAGGCCGCCTCGCGCGTGCGGATGTACCGTTCCGCCTCGCCGCCGAGCCTCAAGGAGGCGATGCGCGGCCTCGAAGCGCTGCGTAACGAACTCGACGCCGCAATCTCATCCCAGGACTTCGATCTGGCGACCGCCCTGCGCGAGCGCGAGCGGAAGCTGAAGGAGCGGATCAGCGACCTGGAGAAGGATTGGAAGGACGAGCAGCAGTCCGACGAGCCGGTTGTCACCGAGGAAGATATCGCCCAGGTCGTCTCGATGTGGACCGGTATCCCGCTGATCCGGATCTCGGGCGAAGAATCGGCACGTTTGTTGGAGATGGAAGCCGCGCTCCACAAGCGTGTCATCGGTCAGGATGAGGCGATCACCACCCTGGCACGGGCGGTACGTCGCGCCCGCGCCGGGCTGAAAGACCCGAAGCGTCCGATCGGCTCGTTCATCTTCCTTGGCCCCACCGGCATCGGGAAGACCGAGCTGGCGAAGGCGCTCGCCGAGTTCATGTTCGGCTCGGAAGAGGCGCTGGTCAAGATCGATATGTCCGAGTTCATGGAGCGCCACAACGTCTCGCGGCTCGTCGGGGCACCTCCCGGCTATGTCGGCTACGAAGAGGGCGGTCAACTGACCGAAGCGGTGCGCCGCAAGTCGTACTCGGTCATCCTCCTCGATGAGATCGAGAAGGCGCACCCCGAAGCGTTCAACATGCTCCTGCAGATCATGGAGGACGGGAACCTGGCCGATGCCAAGGGCCGTCGCGTCGATTTCCGCAACACTATCCTGATCATGACCTCGAACGTCGGCGCGGAGGCGATCTCGCGCGAGTTGACCTTGGGCTTCGTCGTCCACCAGGACGAAGTGCGGCGCCAGCAGAGCGAGTACGACAAGATGAAGGACAAGGTTTTGGAGAGTCTGAAGAAGACTTTCAAGCCCGAGTTCCTCAACCGCATCGATGGTGTCCTGGTCTTCCACAGCCTGACCCAGGAGCACATCAACCAGATCGTGGATATTCAGCTTCGCCGGGTGCGCACGCAACTGGCCGAGCAAGAACTTACCCTTGAGGTTGATGACGAGGCGATGGTCGAGCTCGGCAAGCAGGGCTACGATCACACCTACGGTGCCCGGCCGCTCCGCCGCTTGATCCAGAACGTGATCGAGGATCCGCTGGCGGAGGGGCTGCTCGATGGGCGCTTCCACCCGGGTCATACCGTGCGGATTGTCATCGAAGATGGCCAGTTCACGCTGCGGGAAGCTGAAGCGCTCGTTCCCGTTTCCTAGCGCACAAATCGTTCTTACTCAGGGGGGTATCCGCCGCGTCTAAGCGGCGGATACCCCTTCTCGTTGCCACTCTCTCTGCTGTAGCTTGTCCGTCTGTGATGAACGGCTGCTGTTTGTCATCGGCCCGTTCCCGCGCTATCGCTTGTGTCCCCAGCGAGTCGGCTCTTCGGGACACGGTACAGCGAGCGCATCGAGTTCATCGCCGTGCGGGTGCGATAATACGCCCACATCGGTTGCCCGGTCTATGCTCTTAGGGGACGTGATCCTACATGGGGTGTCCTTCTTTTCGGCGCTTCACGACGAACCTTGACCCGCAATGCCGAACGCCAATCGATGATCAGGGTGTATTGACGGTGGATGATCAGTCCCACGCGGTAATGCGGCAGCTTGAGCGGGTTTGGACCGCTCGCGGGTTGACGCGCCGCGATTTCCTGCGGCTCGCCGGGATGGGCGTGAGTCTCACCGCGATCGCCGGTATCCTGGCTGCCTGCGCCGATACCCCGCCCGCGCCCGTCGCGCCAAGGGTACCAACCGCGCCCCCGTCTACCATGCCATCGCCGAGCGTCGTGCCGAGCGGGGCTACTATCGTTCCGAGTGTACCGCAAGCGCCCGCCACTCCGACCACCGCCTTGATCACGCGTACTGTCGGCACGCCGATGGCAAACACCATGCGCCTGGAGTACCCATCCGGCGGGCCATTCAGTACCATCGAGCCGGTTGGCAGAAAAGGGGGCGGTGTCGTCGAGGTCGCCTTCGCCGATGCCAAAACGAACAACCCCCTGCTCACCACCGATCTCGCCTCGAACTACCGGATCGGCCTCCAATACCTCAGCCTGCTCGGGCTCAACCCCGATACCGCGTTGCCCTACCCCGACTTAGCAGCCGCAGTACCGACGCGGGAGAACGGCGGGATCGCCGCCGATGGTCGCACCTATACCTTTCAGTTGCGTACCGATGTCCGTTGGAGCGATGGCACACCGTTCACGGCAAACGATGTCGTCTTCACGTACCAGACGCTGGCAAGGAAAGATCTCGGCTCTCCGCGCACCGCAGAGATCAACGATCGAGTCGCTTCGGTCAGCAATCCGGATGACTATACCGTCGTTTTTAAGCTGAACAAGATCGTCGCGCCGTTCCTGACGGCGAACTGTACCGGGGCGGGCTATGGGATTGTCCCGGCCCACATCCTGAAGGGGGTGCCGGTTGGCCAGATCAAGCAGCACCCATTCAGCGCCGGTGATCCGCGCTTTTCGGTGGCGACCGGCCCGTTCATCTTCCAGGAGTGGGTGAAAGACGATCACGCCACGCTGGTCAAGAATGACACCTTCTTTCGGGGTGAACCGGCCCTCGACCGTTATGACTTCCGGGTGGTCAGAGATTCAACCGCCGTGGTCGCCTCGCTGAAAACGGGCGAATCCGATTGGGGCCAGGTCGCGCTGAGCTTCTATGACGAGATCACGAAGCAAAGGGATCTCGCCACAACTAAATACGACACCTATAGCTTCGAGTTCGCCGGTTTCCAACTCGACCCCGTCAGAACGACCCTCTTTCAGGATACGGGGGTTCGACAGGCGCTCGCCTATGCCCTCGACCGCGAGGCGATGGCGCGGGCGATCTACGGCGGTCTCGCGGTGGTGGCGCAAGGGACCGCGCCGACCCTCTCGTTCGCGTATGCCCCCGACCAAATGCAGAAGGTTTATGGCTACGACCCGAAGCGAGCCGAGGCGTTATTGGAAGAAGCGGGGTGGCGCAAAGGGTCAGATGGTATCCGGATTAAAGACGGCAAGAAACTCCAATTCACTATCTGGACCAATGCCGGGAGTACGAGTCGCGAATCGCTGGTGACGGTGATGCAAGAACAGTGGAAGGCGATCGGGGTTGATGCGACGCCGAAGACCGAAGAATGGAGCGCCTTACTCGCTCGTGTCACCGAAACGCAAGAGTTCGAGATGTTCGTGATCGGCTTCGCCTGGGACGTCGATCCCGACCAGACACAGATGTGGTCGAGCAGATCGTTCCCGCCGAATGGCTTCAATCTTGGGAAATACGCCAACCCGCAGGTCGATATGTTGTTAGATCAGGGGTTGACTGAACTCGATCCGGCGAAACGCAAGGCGATCTACATCGAGCTGCAGAACCACCTCCTCGCCGATGTTCCCGCGATCATTCTGGTCTTCCCGCAAGGGGTCGCGGCGGTCAATACACGCCTGCATAATTGCAAGCCCAATGCGGTCGGCCTGAGTCCGCGTTGGAACACCCATTTGTGGTGGGTTGATGACGGCAAGTGAGGGCGTGTGCTGTCGGTTGTCCGCGTAACAAGGCATCGGTGCCGTGATCGGCGGGCGCGTCGTACGGTCGCCTATACTCCCTGTCGGGGATTTCCCGACGTGCCTCGTTGGCACGGCTGCGGGATACTATAAAGAGAATCGGTATGGTGCGACAGCCGCCCGCGAATGGGGTGGCCCCTGAGATTTCGGGAAGGTAGTGGGGATTCAACGATGAGCAGCGAACGCGTGCCGCTAGAAGGCCCGGAATTGCAGCATCCCGGTGCGCGACGCTGGTCGCCGCGCCTCGGTCGCATAGGAGCTTTGCTGACATTGCTCATCCCACTAGGGATGTTGATCGTCGGCTGGGCCTCGCGCGGCGTCCCCGATCTGCCGGTGCCGCAGACTCGCCCGGGCCGTTTGCCGGAGGCCCACTGGGAGGCGAAAGCCCCACTCGTGACGCCGCGCGACGATTTCGGGCTCGCCACGGTCGGCGGGCGGGCGTGGGTGCTGGGCGGCAGCAGCGGCGGCTCCAACCGCTTGGTGAGTACGGAGATTTATGATCCTGTTGCGGATAGCTGGACGCCGGGTCCGGCTTTACCATTCGGGCGTAGTGCGCTTCGCGCTATCGCCGTGGGCGATACCATCTATATCCTCGGTGGTGCCTCGGCGGAGCAGCCCGCCAGCGAGAGTGTCCAGGCACTCGACACGAAGTCCAACGAATGGCGAACCCTTGCCCCACTACCCGCGCCGCTGGTCGGCCATGCGGTCGCGGAAGCGGCCGGGACGATCTATGTCCTCGGGGGTAGCAGTCAGGGGAATATCGTCGGCACCACCTACGCTTATACGCCAGCGACGAACGCCTGGCAAACGCTCGCCCCGTTGCCGACCCCGCGCGAAAACCTCGCGGCGGCGGTATTGAATGGGAAGGTGTATGCGATCGGCGGCTCCGTCAACGGCACCCCGAGCACGGCTGTGGAGATCTACGATCCGGCGAACGGGAACTGGACTGGCGGCCCCGCATTGCTCGGGGCGATGTCGGATTTCGGCGCGGCGGCGTACGAGGGGCGCATTCACACGATGCTGAACGGCGTGCAGCAGGTCTTCGATCCGCGGGCGAATAAGTGGGTGACCGACTCACCGATGCCGACGAGCCGGAGCGGGCAGGGGATCGCGGTCATCGGCGAGTCCCTCTATGCGATCGGTGGCCGCGCCGAAGGATCGCAGACCGATCTCGGCACCGTCGAGGCGTATCTGCCCGGCGAGGCGGTGGAGCCGGACAACTTCCAGGCCACCGGGGTTGATCGGGGTGGTGCGAGCGCGGTCATCCTCGGGCTGATCGTGACCTTCACGCTGAGTGGTACGCTCGTCTATGTGAGCCGTCGCCGGATTCAAGCCGAGCGGGCGGCGGCGGAACGTTCCTCGGGGGAATAGGCACGGCGGAGGCCGCGGCCTGCCTTTACCGTCGTGTCCGCCCCCGTTCAGCTATGGTGCAGCGGCGGCTCGATCACTTCGACCTCCCACCGTTCATTGATCCACAGCCCGACGATATCGGCACCGAGCGACCAGGAGCGTAGCAATTGCACCCCCTTGCGGATCTGCTCGTGATGCTCCTCGACCGTCGCGGGATTACCGGCGCAATCGTGGTGGCCGCAGAGTGCGACCATCCGCGAGGCGTGTGCATTGATCGAGAAGCTGGCTTTGGTACGCACCGGCGTGACCTCATCCGGCCAACCTTCGGCCATCAGCTTGTCCGGTCCCGGCTCGGAGATGACGTCGACATAATCCAGGTCGTACCGTTCGCGCATCCAGAGGATCGTTGGGCGCTGCACGCGTCCGTCGATGCAGGTAATCAGCG
>DATCMP010000185.1:0-2606 GCA_036563365.1 Thermomicrobiales bacterium | reverse complement strand
CGGCCTGGCGGGGATGCTCTACTTCCACCCGCTCCTGGTGCTGGAACACTGCGGCCTGCTCGGCATCGCCGCATTCCTCTACATCACCGGTCGCGGCCCCTTCGCCGTCGACGCGCTCGTGGGGCGACTCGGGCACCCACGGCTGCACCTGCTCCCCTACGCGGTGCCCACACTGCGTGTGCTGGCCGGCTTCTCCGTTGTCGTCCTCGGCTTCACCGAGAAGCTCTGGAACTTCGATCTGGCACAGCGATTCCTGGCCGAGCACCCCTTCAATTTCACCGCGGCGACACCCTTCCCGCTAACCGACGAGCAGTTCATCCTGGCGGCCGGGCTCGTCGAGGTGACCGTCGGTGCCCTGCTGATCTCCGGTTTCGTGACCCGGCTAGTCATCCTCGTCGCACTGGTGCCGTTCAACCTCACGGTGCCCTTCTTCGGCTGGGGCGAACTGGTGGGGCATCTGCCGATCTACGGCATCATGGTGGTCCTGCTGCTCTGGGGGGCGGGCCAGGATATGGCACCCTACATCCGCGCGGTCGAGGAGGCGGAGGCCCGCGCCGATGAGCCGACGACGGTCGTGGCGTAGCGCGACAAGGTGCTGGGGCAGTTGCCGGCTACGCCGCGTAACGCAACCTACGGCGGCGGCTGTATCCCTCGCCAGTGGCGCAAGCGCGTGAGCGCGCGCAATCCGAGTTGCCCCCCACGCGTCAGCGGGCGTGGTGGCAACGCGACCGGTACAGCCTGATCCGGGACCAGAACCACGAGATTTCGCAACAATTCCCCCTGGACGACGATCGCGGCGAAGCCGCGCGGTGCCGCCCGGCAATCGACATGCACCACCCCCTCCCCATCGGCGTTCGCCCATGGTAACGTGATCGCCGCCCGCGGCGCACCATCCGGCATCGCCGCCCAAACCGTCACACTTTCATGCGGCGCAAACTGCCCCCGGATCGTCTGGATCCCGCCCGGCTCGAGTGTTTGTCGCAGCGGAGGCGTCACAACGAGCGTCGGCAGATCGATCGATCTGCCGACCTTGTGCTCGGTCTCGAAAATATCCTGCCAGGTGATGGTGACGTTGATCGCATCCGCCACGTTGGCAGCGCGCGAAACCAAAGTGAGTCGTAGTGTCGATGATACGGCGGAAGCGGCCAGATCCGGCACCGGATACGCGATGTCAAAGACGATCGTGCTGCCTCGCTCCGTGACCCTGGTGCTGGTACGGTCGACCTCGCAGTCGAGGTATTCGATCCCAACCGGGAGCGTGACACTGATCCGCAGCCGCGCCGGAAACGCCGAGCCGACGACCTCGGGCGTGAGAAACAATTGGCACGGCGTGCCGCCGGACAGCGACTGCCCCGGCACAATATCAGCGTGGACGACGAGCTCAGGGCGCAGGTACGGTGCCCAATAGGGCTTCGTGAAATGTTCACGCCGGATCAGGAGCGCGCAACCGCGATGCTGCGGGCGAGTCGCGACGATCATATTGCTGCCGTGCACGCGGTAATCGTAGAGCGGCTCGGCGAGATAATGCGCCCCCCACCCGGCCTCCAGGATCGCGAGCCAGAGCTGATAATCCCAGAGGATCGGCATATCCTTGAAGCCGCCGACCGCCTCAACCGCCGACCGGCGCACCATCGACATCGTATCGATGAAATTTGCATGGACCAGCATCGCGGGTTCGGGCGGGAAGCTGCGAAAGACCGTCCCCGGCACCACCCCGAGATCAGCCCAGGCGGTCGCGCTCACCTCTCCGGCCCAGTAGCGATCCGAATAGGCAAAGCCGAGGGCGGGATCGGCCTCCAGCGTGGCGGCCAAGGCACCGAGAAAACGTGGCTTCAGGGCATTATCGGCATCGACGAAGGCGATCAACTCACCCGTGGTCGCGGCGATACCGTGGTTATAGCTCTGACAGGCATTCTGATATTCGACCCGCTCGTACCGAACGCCGAATGGCGCATAGGCTGCGGCGATGGCAGGAGTATCGTCGGTGCTCGCATCATCCACGACCAGAATTTCCTCGGGCGGGCGCTCCTGCGCCAATACGCTCTCCAGGCATTCGCGCAGATAGCGCCCGTAATTGTGGCAGGTGATGACAACACTGACAGTCAAAGCCGCTCCCCTTTTCCTGCATCCTGCGCGTGATACGCGGCGACCACGACGGTCCGCCGCGCCGCGCGATTGTACCCGCCCTTGCACGCTATTGGCGAGACGGATCCGAGGGACCGGACGGAGAAGGTGGCGATGGCCCATAGAACGATTATCATTGATCGGGACGGCGATCGGGACGGATCGCACCGTCGGGAGGTCACGGTCGCAGCGAGATCTCTACGGCGCGCGACCAGGGATAAGCGAGCATGACGACGAACCACACCACAACGATCGCGCAACAATCCGGCAGGCGACGGCGCGGCGCGCGCTATGCCGCGACATTCGCGGGCGGCGCACTCGTCGGGGCGTTCGGTATCGCGGCGTACACCGCCCGCGAGCTCAACAGCCCGCGCCAGCGCGGCTGGCGCGATGAGTATACCTTCACCCCCTGGGAGGTCCAGGTTCCCCACGAGCCGGTCAGCTTCTCCACCGCTGATGGGCTGACCCTGCGCGGCTGGTGG
>DATCMP010000181.1:0-11562 GCA_036563365.1 Thermomicrobiales bacterium | reverse complement strand
TGGTGCGCCGCGCGGTGCGGGAGTTCGGCTACCTCGACATCCTGGTCAACAACGCGGCCTACCAGATGAGCCACGAGGGCCTGGCGGACCTGCCGAGCGACGAGATCGAGCGGACCTTCCGCACCAACATCCTCGCGATGTTCTACCTGAGCAAGGCCGCGCTGCCCCAGCTGCGCCCGGGCGGGGCGATCATCAACACCGCCTCGATCCAGGCGTACCAGCCGTCGCCGTCGCTGCTGGCCTACGCCGCGACGAAGGGGGCGATCGTCACCTTCACCAAGGGGCTGGCGCAGGACGCGATCAAACGGGGCGTCCGGGTGAACGCGGTCGCGCCCGGCCCGGTCTGGACGCCGCTGATCGTCGCCACGATGCCCCCCGAGAAGCACACCACCTTCGGGCAGGACTCGATCTTCGCGCGGCCGGCGCAGCCCGCCGAATTGGCCCCCAGCTACGTCTTCCTCGCCTCCGACGAGGCCCGCTACATCACCGGCGAGATCCTCGGCGTCACCGGCGGCCAGCCGATCCCGTAGGGGGGGTGGGGCCGCATCGATGAGGACACTCCAACGATCGTCCCCCGCACGAGCCTGTCGCAGCCGCTATCCAACCGCTGATCGGAATAACCAGGGGCATTGGGGGGGACGATGCGGGTCTGTACACCGGCAGCCATGACGGCGCGCGACGCCGACCCGGATGAATACGACGTCCTGGTGATCGGCGGCGGGCCGGCGGGATTGTCGGCGGCGCTGTATTTGGCGCGCTACGATCGACGTGTGGCCCTCTTCGATCTGGGGCGTGGTCGCTCGACGTGGCATCAGGTCAACCACAACTATCTCGGCTTTCCCGGTGGGATTAGCGCGCGCGAGTTGCGCGAACGCGGCCGACGCCAGCTCGCCGAGTACGCGCAGGTGACCTGCCTGGCGCACGCGATCGTTTCGTTGGCGCTGACCGAGGATCGGTCCGGCGGCGTGGTGGCGCGCGGGCAGGCCGGGGAGTGGCGCGGGCGAGCGCTGATCGCTTGCACCGGCGTGGTCGATCACTACCCGCATTTCGCGGGCTGGGAGGAGTACGTCGGGCGCAGCATGTTCTGGTGCCTTACGTGCGACGGCTATGCCTGCAAGGGCGAGAGGGTCGTCGTCCTCGGTAATACCGACGAGGCCGCCGCCGAGGCGCTGCAACTGCGGCGCTTCACGCCCTACGTGACGGTCCTGACGAACAGCGAGACGAGCGCGATCGGGGCAGAATTTGCCGGACGACTGGCGCACGCCGGTATCCCGGTCATCCGCGATAAGCTCGCGACGGTCGTCGGCCACGGCGGGTATTTCGAGACCTTACGCACGCGCGGCGGTCGTCGTATCGACTTGGATCAACTCTTCGTCATGCAAGGGGTGACGCCCCAGAGCGCGCTCCTCGCGCCCCTGGGCGTGGCGCTGAACGCCGCCGGCTATGTCTGCGTCGACACGGAGCAGAAGACGAATGTCCCGGGTATCTACGCTGCGGGGGACGTGACGCGCCTCCACTCGCAGCAGGTGTCCACCGCCGTCCACGAGGGCGCGCAGGCGGCCTCGGCGGCCAACTACTATCTCTATCCGCGCGAGTTGCGGGATACCTGATCGGGTGCCGGGCACCCACACCGATCTCCCCGCTCGGCGCGCCCATTCGATGTGGCGCGACAGCGTGGACCCGGTGCCGCGTATCCGCCCTTCGATCGATCGCGTCGCCACCCCAAACCCGTTCGGACGAACAAGGATCGCGCCGCGGCGACGAAGGTAAACGAAACGGTCACTGCGGGGCTGGATCGTCGCCTAAAGCGCCGCACCTGGCATCTATCCTGCGGGAAAAGCAGCGCGGCGATGAGCTTGTCGCGCCTTGGCACAACGGAAAGGTATGGCGATGGCAGAGCGGGAACCGGAGCGCGGCTCAGGTGATGACGTCGCGCATCTCCGTGGCAAAGACCACCGGAGCGCTGATGATACGGGGCACGGTCACCCACGCCCGGATGAGGTGGGTTCGACGGAACCCATCGAGGATGAGGATGGGCGCTCACGTTATACCGGGCACGGGCGAGAGACCCCCGGTGCCTTCGGTGAGGAGGATACGCCGGTCGACCGGCCCTTGGTCTAGACTGTCGGGATGCTGATACATGTGGGGAGTGGATCGATGAGTGAGCAATCCAGCGCTCCGAAGGATGGGGCCGGACCGCAGCAGCCAAGCCAGGCCGAGGGCGATCGGGAGACGATCGACGCCGATCTTCGCGAGAAGCAGGGTGACGACACGGCTGGCGACACCCCGATGGACCCGCACGAAGCGAGCGGGACGCCTGCGGCGCGCGATCCGTTACAGCATCCGAGCCAGGCCGAGGGGGAACGGGAGCAGGCACCGGACTAAATCTGGCGCGCTCACCGCCTGGTGGGGTTGCGCGCTCACCAGCAGGACGTTGCTCTTCCCACTTAGGCGCTGCCCCGGCACCGCTGTCGGGGTGCCGGGCCAGCGCTCACCCTTATCGCCCTGAGCGGCGGCCCATCGCTGAACCTTGGGCGCCCATCGTGCCCCGGTTGGCGCTATCGGAGACCTGGTCCGCATCCGGCAGTTCCTCGCGGGTTGCCGCCTCGCGCCGCATCGCCTGTTGCAGCGCCTCGTCTTCCTGCTGCGGTGTTGGTGCATCCTGATCCGCCGGCACGTCCGCCGGTCGTTGTGCTCCCTGGTCGCTCATCACTCGGCCCCCTCTGCACGTCATCGCTGTGCCGAAACACCGACCCCAATCCCACCACTACTCGCCGGCGTGGTGCTGGGAGCCGCTGCGTCCCCCACCCTGGCCGCCCGCCACGCCCCCCTTCCCGCCGCGCGTCTGGGGTTCGCTGCCGCGATACTCGCGATGCTGGTCGCCCCGTTCGGCCTGGGCACCATACCCCAAGTGTTCGGTCGGGCCGGTGTCGCCGCCACGCTCGCCACCCGGATCCGGTTGCGGATGATTGCCCATCGGCTGGGCCGCGAGGGCCTCCGCGTTGGGCATGATCGGCTGCGCCTCACCGTGGAGGAGCGGATCACCGGCCTTCCCCTTGCCGCTGGGGAGCACGCTCGCCTGCCCCTCGTAATCGCTGAACGGGATCCCTTGCCGCACGCAATACCGCGCCAAGCCATCATAATCGGCATAATAACCGGAGGTCGGTCGGTCCTGTTCTTTCCTGAATTCGGTCACGAGGCCGTTCGCCAGATTCACAACCCTGGTTGAGAGCGAAATTTGTGGCGCGAAGAAGACGTTCACGCCCCATTCTTGCAACTCCTGCGGTGTGCCTGCGTCAAGGTTATTCGTGGCCCACGCAAATTCTTCCATCGATCGTCCTTTCTTGCTTTGCTGATGGTTGAGGCTGATACCGCGGTCGCGGGATTGGCCCATACGATGGGACACCCACGACAATCGGTTTCTCCCCGGTAGCCTATGCGCCTGATCGCGTATTCCGAATGTCCCGTCAGGGGGCCTTGTGGTTCCTCACCCCACGAAGGATCGCGCGGGAGGGTTATCGGTGGGGCAGAGAAGGTCAACACGGCGGTCAACAATTGGGCAAACCGTCATGTTGACCAGATCGTGCCCCAACCGATCGAAGGCCGTAGCAGGGGGCAGACCCCTGGTCATCGCCTCCCCTACGCCCCTGGAGGTGCCGCTTGCGGCACCTCCACGCCGGGATCGGGGCGCATCGGGCTATGGTTATGCAAGCCCGGTCTGACTGAAGCGCAGGAGCGCCCCCATCCCCTCGCCCTGTTCTTGTAAGCGGGCCGCCGGGTCGCCGTGGACGATCTCGACGTTGCCAGCTTGCTGGAGGGTATGCGTGATGGCCCAGGCGATCACATCGGCAACCGGGTGTATTTCCCCCTGGCACACAGGGCAGACCACGGCTTCCCCTGCCTCCAGCCGACCACAGTTCGCGCATTCGCCCCCCGAGAGCTGGAGGCCGTCCACCACCACGAGGGTTTCCACGGCGGCATTCCACACGGCGCGGAGGGTGTCCGAGACGCCGAAGATCGCTCGCCCACTCGGGCCGGCGCGGTCAAAGACCGCGGCGACGATCTGTTCCTCATCAGCACGCTCGGCCTGCTCGGCGAGCGGCATCGTCCGGGCCAGCACCTCGGATGGTGACATATCGATATCGACGTTAAAGGTTCCGGCGAGGCGCGTGGCGAGTGGCTGTGAGAGTAGGGCTTTCAAACCGCTGACCGCTGCCACCGGCCCACCGAGGAAGAGCCGTTCGAAGGGTCGCCGGGCGTGGAACTTGTCCAGTCGGTTCGCCACCCGCTTGAGGTGCTGCTGGACATGCGCCTCATATTGCTGGTCGTATTTGCCGTCATCCCAGGTGTTATTCGCATCCGGCTCCTCGATGTCGCCCTGGATCCGTTGGTCCCACTCGATTTCCCCGAGGCGGATGGCGAGGAAACGCGACTGCTCCTTGTCCACGATGACGACGCCGTACCGCTCGTGCTCATCGAATAGGTCGAGGAGTGGCGCGAGGTGTGGTCGCTCCTCGAAGGCTACGTGATCGGTGACGGGGAAGGGCAAGAAGGTCGCCTGCCACAGCCCGGTTGCCTGACAGCAGAAGGCCACCGCGGCGCGACCCTCCGGGTGCTCGCGCTCCAGCCAGGACTGGACCGCGTTGGCCTCGGCCTCGAATAACTCCCGTTGCGGTTCGGTCAGGCGATCGCGCATCTCTTGGGCCAGGGCCTTGAATGTGGTGATATACGCCCGCTCTGGCTGCAATCCCGGCGGGATATTCACGTAAGCGCTCAATATCGGTGCATCGCCATTGCACGCCTTGAGCTGCGTCAATTGTTCTTCGGTGATCATCGATCTCTCCTGTTTCCCTGCCCACGAGGTATCGCTTACCAGGTGGGCCGTGACGTCGATAGGGCATTGCCCGGGCAGTACCGTCGTTGCATAGTCCCCCCCCATCCAATCTCTCGTCGTCAGATGGCATCCACCAGTGTATGTGCGCCCGGTAAACGGGGTGTGACACGGGTAAAAGGAAGCATTAACACCCTTGACCCGATGAGCAGGGCCGGCCTTGTCGTCGCGCATCGCGATGAGCGCTCTCGCGATACTCCAGGCCAGCGTTGCTCCAGCCAGCACGATCAGGGACCGACATCCGGCCGCTGGGAGGAAGGCGAGCGTCTGAGAGGGGACGATGGGACGGGTGATGATCCGCCCCCGTGGCGGCGGCGTCTGCACGGTGATGGTTGGAAACGCCAAGTATTGGCGCGACCGTGACGATGTCCGGGATCGGGTTATAGGCGGCCCCGGCGCACGCAACGCCGGGTCGTTGCGCTCAATGGCTATGCGACGATAGGGAAAATTGTGCTCAGGGATTTGGCGCCATCTACCGATCGCATAGCAACTTCTGGTCCTTGGCTCGGTAAGAGCGTCGGATGTTGCGCGGATCAGGCAGCGGGGTTGTGCCGTATTCGGCGCTCATATGGCGGTATAAGGGACGCCGCAGGCGTCCGCGAGGGGCCGGGTAGCCCTCCGGAGACAAGTTGGCGTAGCCCTTCAAGGGTGTATGGGGCGACCTCGGGTACGCGAACCCAAGAAGACAGCCCACCGAACCGCGCTGCCAGGCGATCGCAAGCAGACTGGCGGAAGCTATCGCGACGCGCAAGCCAGAAGTGGAGCGTCCCTGAGCTGTACAGCCAGGCGACGCCGTGTGCATCCTCGATGATGAGGACCGTTGTACCGTCATCGCGGATTCGACGGAAGCGGACGATATAGCGATTGAGCATGATACCTCACAGGGATAGTGCGGCGCGCTCCGCCCATCTGGTGGTAGGAAAACCACCGGGTTGAAGGCTGTGTAACGCTATTTGAGCGAATTATTGCCGATAATGGTCATTTTGCGGTTATGAAGGTCAACGGTAACGTCAATACAACCTTTACCGTCCCACCGCGACGCGATCACCACAGCGTCGACTACGCCAGGTCACCGCACCGATACGGTGGCGATACCACGAGTCGACGAGCACGCCGAGCAACAGGCACGCGCCCAATGGTTGCAGGGCGACATCGCGACACGGCCAGCCGTGGCGCTGGCCGATCGCGAGGCGCAGCGCCAGTTGTCCCCCCGTCGCGACCAGGGCGAGTCGCGTGAGCGCCCCCTCCGCGCGTCGTCGGTCACGCACCTGTCGCATCACCAGCGCCAGCGCCGCGAAGGGCGGCATGACGAACAATAACGCCCAGGCCAGGCCAAACAGCGCGAGGGCCACCACCGAGCCGCGGGCGGCGGGCTGGGCATTCCGCGTCAAGCCCCGCCACACCTCGGCGAACCCTGTGTACATCCGGCAGTCGAGCACGGCACAGCCGTCGGCCAACACCACCCGCCCGCCCTGACGCTTCGCGGCGACGGCGAACTGCATGTCCTCACCGAGCATGTCCCGTATCGCCGCATGTCCGCCGAGTCGCTCATACCACGAGCGACGGAAGAGCAGGTAAGGGCCGAAGGCACCCGCGAAGGGTATAGCCCAGCGTTCCCGACGGGGCACGAGGCAGAGCGGCAAGAATGTGTGGATGATCAGCGGCAACTGGGGGAGCAGCAGGCGCTCACCGAGGGTTATGAGCCGCTGGCGCGGCAGCAGCGACACCAGGTCGGCGTCGTACCGTCGCGCCAAGTCCAACGCGGCGGCCAGACAGTCGGGATGGTGGCGGGTGTCGGCATCGGTGAACAGTAGCCAGTCGCCGTGAGCCGCCGCGCCGAGCTGGTGGCAGGCCCAGTTCTTGCCGCTCCACCCCATCGGCGGGTCGCTGCCGGGGAGTGATCGCAGACGACCCGCCTCCGGCGCGCTGGCGATCCGTTCCACGATCGCCACCGTGCCATCGGTAGACTGATCGTCAAGGACGAGGATTTCGTCAGGGGGAAAGCTCTGGCTGAGCAGACTCTCCACACAAGCGGCGATATTCCTCGCCTCATCGCGTGCCGGCACGAGAACCGAGACGCGCGGTCGCCCGACGACCGTTGTGCCGGGCACCGCGCGCGGTGCCCAGGCAAGATTCTGGAAGCCGTTGAGGGCCAGGAGCCAATTCGCCGTGCGCGCGACGCCGAGGATGGTCCCAAAAACCTTCGTGGTCAGATCGAACCGGCGCGCAAGCATCGCTTCAGCTACTCCCGCTAGGGCAAGCGCCCGGTTCAGGATCAGGGCAAGATAGCAAGCCCACCACATTTGGCGTTGTGATTGGGAGCGTAATGGAGGCGCTCTCGCCAATCGGTAAACAATGTAACGGCGTGTGTGCATGCATTCTTGGTGCCACCTCCCGCCACCGGCACAGTGTGGGATGCAATTTCCGTCTCCACCCGTTGTGGAGATGATGCAAAGCAATTAACCACTGCGTTAACCTTGCTCACGCCTAGTTCACCATGCACCCCTATGCTGTACGCGGTGGATCGTACTGGCCTTCGGACCAGGGCGCTCCCCCTCGCCGTTGCCTCGACCGATCCGCCGCCCCATGCGCCGCCCCATGCGCCACCCCATGCCGGAGAGTACCAAGGGAGTTACGCCATGCACGCGATCCCCCTCATCGTGGTTTTGCTCGGGGTTGTCGGCACGTATCTCTGGTTCTGGACCGCCGTGCTGATCGCGCTCGGGAGGGCGCTCGTCGGCGACCGCTGATACCCGACCCCTGCGCCGACGGCAGCGAGGAATTCGCGCTGTCCCCTCGCCCCGGCCTCGCCATCGTCGGATAGATCGCCGGGCGACGAGTTCGGCGGTACGCCCGCGCAGGTACGATGTCGATCAGCACGCGAACAAGCACAAAATTACGCTGGTATCGCCTAAGCGTGGGTGATACCGATTCGGGAAGGCTGAAGCTGCGTGGCAACGATTCGCACCGATCCTCAGCGGCGGGGTGCCGCGCTCGCCTGGCCCACGGCAATCGCTTTCCGTCGGCTGGCCCTCGCCCCCTTGATTACCCATCGGGTAGCGCTTACCGCGTTCCTGGCCCATATCGTGCTCGTCTTCGGTGCCGTCGCGCTGGCGATGGCGGCATTCTCTTCGGAGGCACCGGTGCGCGCGGTCGGTGACACGCCGATCCCGATGTCCGGCCCGGCACGTTATCTCATCGAACCGCTGGCGAACTGGGATGGGCAGTGGTACACGATGCTCGCCCGCTACGGCTATTGGGCGCGGGACCCGGTCCAGGATCCCTCATCGGCCGCCTTTTGGCCCCTCTATCCGCTGCTCCTGCGGCTGGGGGCGGCGTTGACCGGGTGGTCGCCCGCCACGGTCGGGGTGCTACTCTCCAACATGGCCTTCCTGCTCGCCCTGGTTGTGCTCCACCGCCTCGTCCGGCTCGATTATGGCGCGGCGATTGCGGGCCGCACGGTCTGGGGCTTGGCGCTCTTCCCGGTGGCGTTCTTCTTCTCCGCCGTCTACACCGAGTCGCTTTTCCTGCTGCTGATCGTGGGGGCAGTGTACTGCGGGCGCATCGAGCGCTGGCGCGAGGCCGCGCTCCTCGGTTTCTTCGCCGCCCTGACCCGTAATACCGGCGTGCTCGTGCTCCTCCCGCTCGGTGGTCTCCTGATGCGACACTACGGCCCTGACCCCCGCCGCTGGTGGCGGATCGCGCTGCCGCTCGCGCTCGTCCCCCTCGCGCCGGCCCTTTTTATGGGCTATCAATGGTGGGTCTCAGGGGATTTCTTGCTGACGATCCATGTGCAGCGCAAGTTCACGCGCGCACCAATGTCGCCCTGGAACGCCGTCTTCCACGGCTTCCGACGGTTCGATCCCTTCTGGTTTCGGGAGAGCGTCTGTTTCACCTCGGGCGGGCAGATCGGCCCGCGTGCCTGCATCGCGGAGCTGCGGCGGGAGGCGATCCCCTATAACCAGGTCTTGATGCTACCGGTCTTCCTGCTGCTCGTGCCGCTGTTCCGGCGGGTCGAGCGGGGCTACGCCCTCTTCGTCCTCGCGGGGTTGGCTGTGCCACTCTGCAACCCGTGGGGGGCGGACCCGTTCGTGACGATGCCGCGCTTCGCGATGGTCCTCTTCCCGCTCTTCATCGCCCTGGGCATAGTGCTGCATCGTCGCGCGCACCGCATCGCCTGGTTCACCTTCTCGATCCTCGCGCTCGTCGGCCTCACTATTCAGTTCAGCACCTGGTTCCCGGTGATCTAGCGCGCCGCGCCTAGGGAAGCGGCGTGTGCAAGGCGTTAGTAGCGATGAACGTCGCGGTCTGCGCCATCAGCAGCGTAGGAGTCAGGGCGCGACCGGTGGAGGGCAACGTCCTCCATCTCCCGCAAGCGCTCCTCCATCTTGGCGATGAGCCCATCTTCATCCGTCGACTCCACCGAGTCCCGGGAGAGGCGTTCGGACTCTCGGGCCTGCTTGGCTAGCCGCAAATTCTCGCGCGCCTCGGCCAATCGCTGGTCATGATATTCCATCGTACGGCTCCTCCGATCCATGAGCTGACGTTGTCGGCGAGCATCACGCGCCGTATCGGTGTCCGGTAGACAGCGCCCCTCGTCCCGCAAACTTCGCAGGGCGCACCATGATGGCTCGCGAGGACTTCGCCTCCCCATGAGAGTCCGACGCAAGACTCGGTCTTGCCGGTGGTGCGGGAAATGACCGATCCCCTGATGCGAGCATCCTGTGCATTGCCGCTCCGGGCAGGGGACACGTCCGGCAGTATGCCGCACCGTGGTGAATTGGCGGTGCGTAAGGTCAACGGTCGGGTCAACATCACCGTGGTGCGAACAGGGGGTGTGTGAGACCCGACCGGCTGCTGGAGCAATGGCGAGTATCGTGATAACGGGGAGCGCCCTGTAACCTTGCTACGACGTGGCACAAGCGTTCACCGGCGCGTTGACTTTGCTCACCCTTGTGCCACCGTTGTTCCCTACACTTCTCGTGGCGGGTACATCAGTGCCGCCACTTATTGGCTGTGAGCGCGCACATGTGGACGACGAAAGAGAGACCATCGATGAGCACCGAAACAAGTGAGCGTTCAACTCCGCAATTTGACGAGGCCAGCGCTCGACCGCTGACGGTACTGACGCTCCCGGAGCACGCCGAACGGGTCGCCGTGCCGACGTACGACCGGGCGGCGTTGATCCCGGCCATCGTCCACCTCGGGGTGGGCAGCTTCCACCGCGCCCATCAGGCCGTGTATCTGGATGACCTTGCGCGCCGCGGCGTCATGGAATGGGGGGAGTGCGGCGTTGGACTTCGCCGCCCGGATATGCACGACGCCCTCGCGCCCCAGGACAACCTTTACACCGTGATCGAGCGCGGCGCGGACGGTGATAGCGCGCATGTGATCGGCGCGATGCAACGGTATCTCCATGCCCCGCAAGACCCCGCCGCCGTCCTGGATACGCTCGCCGACCCGCGGACGCGTGTCGTAACCCTGACGATCACCATGCCCAGCTACGATATCGACCCGGTTACGGGCGACTTCCAGGCGGATACCCCGGAAGTGCAGGCGGATCTGGACCGGGCGGACGGGGCGGCACCGGTGAGCGTCTTCGGCTATCTGTGCGACGCGCTGGCACGAAGGCGGGACGCGGGTATCGCGCCATTCACCATCCTCTCCTGCGATAACATGCAGGACAACGGCGGTGCCACTCGGACAGCCGTCGTCTCATACGCCCAACGCTGCGACGAGGGCTTGGCCGACTGGATCGCGGAGCATGTCGCGTTCCCGAGCAGCATGGTCGACCGCATCACCCCCGAAACGACCCCGGAGCACCGCGCGCTGCTGGCGGAGCAGTTCGGCATCGCGGACCGCTGGCCGGTGGTGACCGAGCCATTCCGCCAGTGGATCATCGAGGACACCTTCTCCAATGGCCGCCCTCCACTCGAGCAGGTCGGGGTCCAGTTCGTGGCGGATGTCGGGCCATACATGACGATGAAGACGCGCCTGCTGAACGCGAGCCACTGCGCGTTGGGGTATCTCGGTATCCTGGCCGGGTACGGGCGCACCGACGAGGCGATGGGCGATCCGCTCATCCGCGAGTTCATTGCCCGCGTGATGGACGAGGAGGTGACGCCGTTGCTCCCGGATGTGCCGGGGATCGAACTCGATGCCTACAAGCGCACGCTGCTGGAGCGCTTCGCCAACCCGCAGATCGGTGACAATCTTTCCCGCCTGGCCGCGCGCGGTTCCACCAAGATGCCAACCTTTGTCCTCCCTTCGATCAAGGAGGCGATCGAGGCGGGGCGTCCGCACACGCTCCTCGATCTTGCCGTGGCCGCCTGGTTCCGCTATCTGCAGGGGGTCGATGACGACGGGAAGGCGATCGAGGTGGTCGATCCATTGGCCGACCGATTGCAAGAGCTCGCCCCGAGGGGCGAGGAAGACCCCCGGCAACTCCTCCACGAGCAGCAAATCTTTGATAGCCTGGGGCATGACGACGATTTTGCCGCTGCGGTGGAGCGGGCGGCCCGGATGATCGGGCAGAGGGGGGGGCGCCAAACGCTCGACGCCTACCTGCATACCGAGGCCGCCGGGGCGAACGCGGCAGACTGACGACTTCGAGTACAGATAACCGCGTACGCGGCTATCATGGGACGGTGTAATCGCCGACGGGGGAATCC
>DATCMP010000177.1:0-9111 GCA_036563365.1 Thermomicrobiales bacterium | reverse complement strand
CCAGCACCATTACCGAACGCGAAGGCTCTGGTTCGCAACGCGGCGCACTACGGGGTGTAATGGGCGAACCGAGCAGCACCGTCATTCCCCGCTCGATTCGCCAACACCGTCGGCGGCCACGGGCAGGGTGAAGGAAAAGGTCGTGCCCGGACCAACGCTATTATTCTGCGCTCCCAACGCACCGCCGTGGGCCTCAACGAGATGTTTCGCAATCGCCAGTCCCAACCCGGTGCCGCCGCCGCTGCGGGCCTTGTCCGCCTTGTAGAACCGCTCGAAGATCCGGGGCAGATCATCGGGGTCGACCCCCGTACCGCTATCGCGCACCCGGAATACGACCGCGCTACCTTGGCGCGCGGCCCCGACGAGGATACGGCCACCGCTCGGGGTGAACTTGATCGCGTTGTGCAACAGATTCAGGAAAACCTGGCTAATCCGCTCCGGATCGGCTAGCACCGGTGGCAGATCGTCGCAGGGCTCGGTCGTCAGTTCCAGCCCGGCGCGATCCGCCTGGGTCGCAAGTCGCGCGATCGCGAGTTGGATCAGGTCGCAGGGCGCGATCGCCTCACGCGCCAGCGGTACCTGGCCGGACTCGATCCGCGAGAGTTCGAGCAGCTCGCGGACCAGTTGGGTCAGGTGATCGACCTCGCCATTCATCAGGCTGAGGAAATGCCGTGCCGCGTCCCCATCCTCGATCGCGCCGCCGTCAAGGGTTTCGACCAGGGCTTTGAGCGAGGCGAGCGGCGTCCGCAATTCGTGGGAAATGTTGGCGACGAAGTCACGCCGGGCCGTCTCCAGCCGCCGGACCTCGGTCAGGTCTTGCAGGACGAGCAGGACCGGACCACCGGCCACGCCCCGCACCGGTGCGGCCACGGCGCGAATCGTACGCCGACCGCCGCCAAGCTCGATCAACATGCTCGATACCTGGCCCTGCTGCCGGGCATCGAGGACGAGGCGCGGCAACTCGTGATCGTGCGCCACCTCGATCAGCGCCCGTCCGCGCACTTCCCGGCGCGGGCGGGGGCGCGTGAGGCGCGAGACGGGATTCAGCAGGCGTTCGGCGGCGCTATTGGCGAGGACGATCGCATCGTCATGGTCGATCATCAGCAGGCCATCGCCCATCGTCTCCAGGATCGCCGACAATTTCGCCCGCTCGTCGGAGATGATCCCGATCGTATCGCTGAGTTCATCGGCCATCCGATTGAAGGTCAACCCGAGGCGACCGATCTCGTCGGTGCCGCGCGGATCGGCACGGCGACTGAGATCGCCCGCCGCCATCCCACTCGTCACCGCCGTGAGATCGTTGATCGGCTGGATGATATAACGAGAAAGCAACCAGGCCAACCCCGCCGCCAGGACCCCGCTGAAGGCGATGCCGAGCAACGCGACCAGCCGCAACTGGGCGATCTGCGCGTTGACGCGGTCGAGCGGTTGGGCGATCCGTGCAACACCGATTAGCGTGTCACCGCGCACGATCGGCACGGCAGCGTAGATAAATTCACGCCCGGTGCTCGTGCTGAACCGCACGCTGACGCCGCTGCGATCGGTGAGCACCGCGCGGAACTCCGGGCGTTGGGCGTGATTTTCCATCACGGCGGGATCGACCTCGGAATCGCCGAGGACCGTGCCATCGCGGGCGATGACCGTGATCCGGTTTCCTGCGGCCACCGCCAGGCCTTTCGCCATCCGGTCGAGCGCCGGCTGGTCACCCCATATGCCGCTCGCAGTGCCGGCGACAAGGCGCGACTGCCCGAGTAGTTGCGCCTCCGCACCGGTGACGTACAACTCGCGCGCCACCTGAATCAGGTAGAGGGCGAGCAATGTGGTCGCCACCAGAACCAGCGGCACCGTGGTCAGCAGCAGTCGCGAGCGCAGGCCGATCGTCCGACTCATCGTTCGCCCCGGTAACGTGGCGTCAAATCAACAGCGCCAAGAGGGTCTCACCGTCGCAAAGGCGGCGGCACGATCGCGCACGGAATTCACACGGTGAAGCGATACCCGAGGCCGCGCACGGTCAGGAGATGCACGGGAGCACTGGGCCGGGCCTCGATCTTCTCGCGCAGCCAACGGATATGGACGTCGACCGTGCGGGTATCAACCGGATAATCGTAACCCCAGACACGTTCGAGCAAGACATCACGCGAGAGGACGACGTTGTGGTTGCGCGCCAGGAAGAGGAGCAGTTCAAACTCTTTCGGCTTCAGGTCGAGGGGACGACCATCCCAGCTAGCGCGATGCTGCGGCGGGTCGATCTGCAACGGTCCGAGCCGCACCTGATCCCCTTCGCCGAGCGCGGCGGGCGACTGGCTGGCCTCGACGATCTCACTCCGACGCAAGAGCGCCTTGACGCGCGCCAGGAGTTCGCGCATCGAGAATGGCTTGGTGAGGTAATCATCCGCGCCCAATTCCAGGCCGAGCACGGTATCCAACTCGCCCTCGCGCGCCGTCAACATCAGGATCGGCACCGCTGAGTCGCGCCGGATCGTGCGACAAACCTCGAAGCCATCGAAACCGGGGAGCATGACATCGAGGACGATCGCATCGGGGCGTTCACGCCGCGCCGCCGCGATGGCGCCCGGGCCGTCATAAGCACTGACCGTCGCATAGCCCTCGCGCCGCAGGTTGTAGCTGATCGTCTCCGTCAAGACTCGCTCGTCATCGACGATCAGCACCTTTTTGATCGCGCGGACGTCCCTCGTGGCTGTCACCGCCATCCCCTCATCGCGAGCTATCGAAGTACATATCACGGGCGATTGTACCCGATTGGCGGCTCAGGAATTGAGAATGCTGTAGGCTGTATGTAGAATTATGGTCGGTATTATGCGGCTCGTTACAGGCCACCTTGCCGGTGCGATAGCTCTCGGAGGACAAGATGCGGATTGCGCTCGATGCGATGGGTGGCGACCATGCGCCGGCGGAGACGGTGGCCGGGGCGGTGGCGGCGGCGCGGGCCTATGGGGTCGAAGTGGCGCTCGTCGGGCGTACCGCCGCGATCGAGGCAGAGCTGGCGAAACACGATGTCAGCGGCTTGTCGTTGCCGATCATCGAGGCGCCCGATCTGATCGAGATGGACGAGCACCCGGCCAACGCGGCGCGGCGCAAGCCGAATGCTTCGATCAACGTCGCCCTGCGCCTCGTCAAAGATGGCTCGGCGGGGGCGATGATTTCCGCTGGGAACAGCGGCGCGGTGATGGCCGCCGCCCTGTTTGCCCTCGGGCGGATTCCTGGGATCGAGCGCCCGGCGATCGGGGCGGTCTTGCCGACGCCGAAAGGCCGCATCCTGCTGATCGACGCCGGAGCCAACACGGATCCGAAGCCATCCCAATTGGTCCAGTTCGGACAGATGGGCGCGATCTTCATGGAGAAAGTCCAGGGGGTCCGCAATCCGCGCGTCGGGCTATTAGCCAACGGCGAAGAAGCGACCAAGGGGAACGAATTGGTGCAGGCGACCCATCCCCTCCTCGCCGCCAGCGGCCTCAACTTCGTCGGCAACATCGAGGGGAAAGACATCCCCGCCGGGGCCGCTGACGTCGTGGTGGCCGACGGGTACACGGGGAACGTGGTCCTGAAGCTGACCGAGGGGGTCGCCTCGATGCTCCTCGGGATGATCCGCGCCGAGCTGACCGCGAATGTGCTGACCAAACTGCTGGCCGCCGGGCTGCGCCCGGCGTTCGGGCGCGTCCGCACCCGCCTCGATTATCGCGAGGTCGGGGGAGCGCCCCTCCTCGGCGTCGAAGGGGTCGTGGTCATCGCGCACGGGCGCTCCGACGCGCTGGCGATCCAGAACGCGATCCGGGCCTGCAAAGAGGCCGTTGATGGCGGCACGGTGGCGGCGATCCGCTCGTTGCGCCCGGTCAAGACGACGGCAGGTATCGAGTAAGCTGCTGCACCTTCCACGGCCGTTATCGTTAGCCGCTGTCGTTAGCCGCTGTCGTTAGCCGCTGTCGCTGAGTGGCCGAGAGGGGGATACCGGCGGCGTCATCGCTCATCAACGTACTGGGTTGAGAAGTGGAGGCGCGTGAAGCACTCCGGCGCGTGGTTGTCGATCGAGCCGATCCGGTTCCAAGCCCAGCCGGTGTAGAGATCGTTGCCGAGCAAGTGCAGCTTCTCGTAACGCGCGAAGAGGAGTCGCCAGATATCGCCGTCGCGCGGTGGCAGGGCGCGGCCATCCGCGAGTAGCCCCATCCCCGACCAGGGGAAGGCGAGCTCAACCCGCCAGCCGCGATCGACGGTCGTCGGGTCGTTGAGCTTGCCGTCGATGAAGACGGCCGCGCGAACGCCGGGGAAATCCCAATCGGGGAAGGCCCAGCGCGCCTTGCGGGGATGCGCCCCCCACCACATCGACTGGCCGACCCGATCGAAGTTGCCGCCGAAGGAGAGGGCGGGGCGACCGAGCAGATCGAACTCCGGGATGTCGAATTTACTCCCCCGCCGATAGGCGTCCTGCCAGATCAGGAAGACCTCGTAGATCGTGCCGAGCGCGTTCATCTCGAACTCGTAGTAGCAATCGCCGCCGTCGATGAAGACCTCGATGTCGTTCTCGTAGAAGATCAGCGAGTCGCGCTCCGTGAGTTCAGCCGTAACGAACGGCTCTTCGAGCCAGAAGCCGATGTACAGCGCCTCATCATCCCAGAGCGCGGCGGCACGCGTGTCGTAGAGGCCCGGCCTACCGCTCACCACATCGACGAAACGCGGCGATTGGGGGGCTTGCTGCCAAGCCGCCGCCTCCAGACGCCCATCGAGCGGGAGCGGTTCGCGCACCCGGTAACAGGTGTAATCGGCCACCTCGGCGGCCCCGGCATAATGCTGCTCCACCACGTCACCTCCCCCACTGGCCCACGCCTTCGGTCGGCGGAGTCTACACGATCACCGCGCCACGTCAACCAGCCCTTGCCAACCGAACGTACACCGTTACAATTGCCTCAATAGTGGCGTCATGCGGCGCGACGCGAGGCCGAGGGAAGCAGTGCAACAGAGTAGTGTCATGCGCGGCGCGGCGCGGCCAGCGCTGGCGATACAACACCATCCCGTCCTCCTGCTGGCGCGCGGCTGGCAGCCCGGACTCCTGCTGCTGATCTCGGCGGTGTTGGTCGTCATCTTCGCCAGCGCCCCGGCGGGGCTGGCCGTCTCCGGCCTGTGGCTGATCTTCGTCGGCGGCCTCTTCCTGGCTGGCGCGGTCTGGATGGCCTTCGCCTATCTGAGTTGGAGCAATGATCGGCTCTACCTCACGGCCACGCGCCTGATCGAGGTCTCCGGTGTGACGGGACTCAGCGAAGAGCGGCGCGAGTTGCGCCTGGAACAATTGCAAAGTGTGGAGATCGACTTTCGCAACCCGATCATGCGCTGGTGCGGCTGCGCCGATCTGATCATCTCGATCACGGCGGTGGGGCCGTTGCGCTTCGCCGCAGCGCGCGACCCGTTCCTCGTGCGCGATCGAATCCTCGCGCGCCTGGACGAGCGCCTGCACATCCGCGAGCAGATCGACGAGGCGACGGTGCGCGCCAGCGTCGAGGGGATCATCGGGCGCGAGGAAACGCCGCTCTTGCCCGAGGACGCGGTGGTCCCCCCGAGCGTGCGGCGAGCGCGGCGTGGTCTCCCCGCCCCGAAGCCGATCTTCTTCGGGCGGCAGATCGAGGGGGTCGCGTGGCGACGGCACCCCTGGTTCCTCGTCCGGGCCTGGTCCGGGCCATTCCTGGTGCTGCTGCTCGGCGCAGCCACCCCATTCCTGCTCGATCGCTTGCTGGCGACCTTCCTGCTCGATTATGCCGGGTTCCTCACCCTCTGCCTGATCACCATCGCGCTCTGCTGGATGTGGTGGCGCTGGGCAGATTGGCGCAACGACCATTACGTCGTCACCCCCAACCGGCTGATCGAGATCGAGCAGTTGCCGCTCGGCCTGCGCCAGCAATTCAGTGAAGCCGCGCTCGATAAAGTCCAGGACATCCGCTACCGGATCCCCAACCCGCTCGCCAGTCTGCTGAATTACGGTGACGTGGTGGTGCGGACGGCCAGCACCAATCAGCCGTTCATCTTCCAGGGGATCGGGCGACCGCGTCAACTCGCCGCGCAGATCGATCGGCATGTGACGGCCCTGCGCCTCGCCGAAGAACAGGGTCGCCACGACGCTATCCGTGCCGAGTTCGCCCGTTGGCTCACGACCTACGACGAACTCCGCGATGAGCCGCCGGTCTACCAGAGCGATCCGCCAGGAGAGGATGGATGATCACCCCAGCCCCGCCTACCCAGCGGCGCAAAAGCGCCGGACGGTGGTGTAGAGGCAGCGGGTCGCGAACAACAGATCGGCGACGCTGGTGCGCTCGTTGTGGTTGTGCGCGAGCGCCATTGGGTTCTCCCCCTGCGAGGGCATGAAGCCGTAAATCTTGATCCCCGGCAGCTTGCGCGCATCGGTGCCACCCGAGACGAGGAACGGCACGATACCGGCACCGGGATCGAGCTCAGCGATCGTCGCCGCGATCGCATCGTAGAACGGCGAGGCGGGGTCGGCGGCGGTCCCCGGACTGCCGCTCAATAGCTCCACCGAAACCTCATCGCCGACCGCCGCCTGCACCTGTCGCAGCCACTCGGTCGCCTCCTGGCCGGGTAGAATCCGCCCGTCGATATCGACGCTGACCTCGGAAGGGATCACGTTGATCCGGTGTCCCCCACGCACGATCGTCGGCACCACCGTGTTGTGGGTCGTCGCGCGCAGGCTGAGCAACTCGCCCTCATCCAGCGGTAACGTCGCGAGATCGGCCCAGCGCGGAGCCGCGATCATTTGCTCGACCTTCGCGATCCACTCGCCACCCCAGACCGGGGCGAGTTCGCGGAGCATCTGCGCGACCGGTGCGGTGATGATCGTCTGCGGCATGAACTCGTGGAGCCGCACCAGGGCCTTGCCCAGCCGATACATCGCCGTATCGTCGCGCGGCACCGAGGCGTGGCCGGGCTCGGCGCGGGCGGTCATCCGCATTCGCGCCCCGCCTTTCTCGCCCGCCTGGACCATGTAGAAACGTCGCCCGCCGGTCTGGAGGAGTTGCCCACCGCCCTCGTTAAGGCCGTACTCGGCGTCGATGAGATCGCGCCGATTTTCCCAGAGCCATTGCGCGCCCCAGCGGCTCCCGGCCTCCTCATCGGCGGTCGCGGCCATGATCACGTCGCGGTCGAGCGCGATCCCCTCTCGTTTGAGGAGCAGGAGGACCATCAGATTCGCCGCGACCTGATTCTTCGTGTCGATCGCGCCGCGCCCCCAGATGTACCCATCGACCAGTTCACCGGCGAACGGATCGCGCACCCATTGGTCGCGCTCGACGCTGACAACATCGGTGTGGGCGAGCAAGAGGACCGGTCGTGCCGCCCCATTGCCGGAAAGGCGGCCAACAAAGTTCCCGCGACCCGGTTCACCCTCGACCACCTCATAAGGAATCCCCGCTTCTCGCGCGATCCCGGCCAGGTATTCCGCCGCCGCCGTCTCGTTCCCCGGCGGATTGACGGTCTTGATCCGCAACAACGCCTGGAGATGTCCGCTCACTTCTTCCTGCACCGTGGCCCAGTCGATCGCCATCGTCCTTCTCATCCTTCATGCACCGTGCTACGGAATCGCCAAGAAATTGCCTCCCGCATGGTACACCAGCGCGCCGAGATCGGCAGGAGGCAACGGAACCACAGCCTTGGTGAGCGGGCATGGAGGAACGACCGGTAGTTGCGGCGTATTCAACGGAGGTATTGGGTATGAAGCGGCGGGGGTGCGAAGCGAAGAGAGGCGCTTCATGGGAGAAAAAGGGCAAAAGTAAACCGGCTTGCGACAGGGCATGGTGCAGGATCTAACTGCCGTCACCATACCCCGCCGGGAAAAGCAAGCCGGTTCGGGAAGAGGGTCATCACGTTCAAGACTAGAGGGTTAACCGCTAGCGGGCAAGGCGTTAATACGCAATTTCGTCCGCAACTTTGCCGCGCTTTTTGCGTATTCTACGGTGCCGTGGTCGCCGCACCGGGGTCCACAGGGAGGTCGGTCGATACTTGTATCATCGCGCGATAGGTTGTGACGGTGCGCCTCACCGCGTCGAAACCGAGCGCCGTCACAATCGCGGCGAGATCGCGATCATCGGCACCCACCCGACGCACTTCGCAGAAGTGTCCGAGTTGCGCGACCCGATCGAGCGCAAGCTCCCAGCCGCCAAGCCGGTATCGCTCCCGTCCTTTTGTCAGTTGCCCGGCTTCGTTATAGCCAAGGTTGTGGAGCAACGGCACGACGCGCGGTCGTGCCTCGTAGGTCACCACCTGCGACGGATTATCCGCTAGGGCAAAAGAGACCCACGCTGTATCATCGCGCAGACGTACTCGCAGATACTCGCCGGTCGTGCCGGCCGGCGACCGGAAAAAGCGATCATGCTCAAGGGCGGTACCACGCGGGAGAGCACCAGCAGCCGTCAGCGCCTCAATGGTCGGCCAACCGAAGAACTTCACCTGTTCGGAGGCGGTGAGATGCTGGTCATCGTTCGGCGGCGGGACATTGTCGATCACGATCAGATCGGTCTGGCGCGCGGCGGGATCGAGGAAGCGCCGCTGCGAGGGTACGACATACTCACCGAGGCGGCGCAGGATCATCCACGGATCGAGGCCGACCGCCGCTGCGTCATCGGTCAGGCGACGGAGCAGGGGTCGCGGCAAGCCCACCTTCACCCAGGCGCGGATCGCGACATCGTCGCGTACCAGCGCGGCTGCGTCCACGAGAATCAGCGGGCCGAGCGCAGTAGATACGCGAGTCGCCGAGTGCGGGACCGTACCGATCCTCGCGCCCGGCAATCGCGCCACCAGCCCCGCCGCCAGGGCATTGGCCTGTTCGGAGCCGAGCGGGGAACCCAAAACGAGCACCGGCGCGGGATCGCCGTTCGCCATCGCCAGCGTGGCGCGTTCGGCTAGGAGTTCGAGCGCCAGCGCCGGGGCGACGACAGGAAGACCAAGGCCACGCCGCCAGGCCGACGCGCGACCCCGTTTGCTGCCGCGCATCGGCAGGAGACCATAGGTACGCATCAGCCAGAGGGCCAGATCGGCCACCGCCCGCTCATCGCCATCGTACAGTTCGATCTCGATCTCGGTTTCCCGGTATGCGGTCTC
>DATCMP010000174.1:0-8425 GCA_036563365.1 Thermomicrobiales bacterium | reverse complement strand
AGTTCACCACGATGATGGGGTGGCCGGGCGATCGCCCGGCCACCCCTTCATCTGTAGTATTTATTGCAGTCAGCGATCAATGCCCTTCGTACTCGGTCAGGTTGCGTGCCCCGGCATCGCGCAGCACATCGAGGGCCTCATCGATCCGATTCGTGCGGACGGCGACGAGATAGGCCCCGTTGGTCAACTCGCCGGTGAAGTAGCTCGTATCCTCTTCGGCGACTTGAATCCCCGCCACCGAGCCGCCCCAGGCACCGAGAATAGCGCCGATCAGGCCAAAAATGATCAATGCTACCAGCGGGTTATCGGTGAACAGTGCACCAATGCCGGGGACTTCACGAATCGCCAAACCAGCGGCCGCGCCACCGCCCGCACCGGCGAGAACGCCGATTGCGGTACCGGTGTTGATCCGCGAACCCCCATCAACGCTGCCGTCAACGCTTCTATCGACAGCTACCTGGCCTTGCATCCGATCGGCTTCCGGCTCGGTGAGGGCCTGGTTATTTTTTGACGACCGGTTCGGTGCCAGCTCCTCGGCTTCTTCCAGACTCTTCGCCATGACATTGATACTTTGCAGATCGAACCCGTCGGCCCCCAGCATACCGCGCGCCCGATCGGCCTCTTGCGCGTTCGCAAAGACGCCGACGATGACTTGAGATCCGTCGATCTGCACTTCCAGCAGCTCGCGCGTTGCACTCACCTTGTCGCTCCCTCCGCTCGGCCCTCATCGCCGCCCGCCGTACACACGATGCGGGTATTATACCGGCAGGGCGACAGAAGGCCAACGGGTACATATGACGCACGCGAAAACGCAGGAAGGACGACGGCCTATGTGCGTCGTCCCCCTGCATCACTTTATCGCGTTTCCGGATCTGTACCGCATTCGTACGGTTAGCGCCCTTACTCCGGCTTTGCATCGGGAGCGGAGCCGTAGGCGGGGGGATCGCTCGCCGGAAATGATTCTTCCGACGCGCGCTGAACGGCCTGCGGATCCTCGGGCGCGGCCTGTTCGCCGACGAGAGTCTGTCGCTTCATATCGACTCCGGCCAGCAAATCCTCGAATGACTTGGCGAAGAGGGCCACCCCTTCGTCCTCCAGTTGCTGCGTCGCAGCGGCTAGATCAATCCCGGCTTGCTCCAGACCGGCGATCGTGGCCCGCGCCGCATCGACATCGGTATCGATCGTCCGCGCGACCGTGCCATGATCGCGGAACGCATCGAGGGTCGCGACCGGCAGGGTGTTGACCGTATCCGGGCCGATCAGCGACTCGACGTAAAGGACGTCGCTATACGCCTTATTCTTCGTGCCGGTACTCGCCCAGAGCGGGCGTTGCGGCCGTGCGCCTTGAGCGGCGAGCGCCTTGAACCGTTCGCCGCCGAAAATCTCCTGGAACCGGGCGTAGGCCAGCTTGGCGTTCGCGATCGCGACCTTGCCCTGCAAGTCGCCCGCAGCTTGTCGCCCTTCGAGTTGCTTGTCGATCAGCGTATCGACGCGGCTGATGAAGAAGGACGCGACCGAGGCGACGCGGTCGATCGGCTCGCCCGCCTGGGCGCGCTCTTCCAGCGCCTCGATGTAGGCCCACATCACCCGCTCGTGGCTCTCCAGCGAGAAGAGCAGGGTCACGTTGACGCTGATCCCCTCGCGCAGCAGCGTGCGTACGGCGGCAACACCCGCGCGAGTGCCGGGCACCTTGATCAGCAGATTCGGGCGATCAACCGCCTGCCAGAGGCGGCGTCCCTCCTCGATCGTAGCCTCGGCGTTGTGCGCCAGCAGGGGCGATACTTCGAGCGAGACGAACCCATCCTGCCCCTCGGTTTGCTCGTAGACCGGCAGGAAGAGATCGCAGGCCTCGCGCACGTCCGTCGCGGCGACGGTCTCGAAGATTTCCAGGGCGCTCTTGTCCTGCGCCACCAGCCCCTTCATCTGGGCATCGTACGCGTCGCCCGCGCCGATCGCCTTCTCGAAGATCGTCGGATTCGAGGTCATGCCGCGCAGACCGTCTTCTTCGATCAAACGTCGAAGCTCGCCGCCACGCACCAGGTCGCGGGTGATGTAATCGAGCCAGATGCTCTGTCCCGCCGCCGCGAGTGCCACTAACGGATTTTCGCGCGCGTCTGCCGCTTCGACCGCGTTGCCGGTCGCCACATTCGTTGAGCCTGTCATCAGATCTATCCTTCCTGAGGCATCCTGACCGGGGCCAGAGTGCCCAGCATGACGCGCATATCGCAGTCATCCACCCCGCCCGCCCGTGGATAGTACCGCGCATGACGAGAGGTGGCAATACGGGAAATAGCGCAAGAACCGGTCCACGCGCCTAACCGCCCTTTTCTGGGCATGGGGTGTGCGATGTCAAAGCTGCTCATACCATTCGGGCGTCCTGCAACCGACAAAAAGAGTAGCTGCACGATCGTTGCAACCGATGAGAGGATGACGATGGCACAACAGGCGAAGACCATCAGCGACCTAGTCGAGGTACTGCCCTGGCTTGACACGATTGCGGAGCCGGTCCAGCAAGCGACCAATGCGCTATTCGGGAAGAACGGCGCGACACGAAAGCTCAAAGATTGGCTCAATGGGACGCCGATGAGGCACCGGATCCACCCGGCCCTGATCACCGTCCCTATCGGCGCGTGGACGACCGGCTTGGTCCTCGATCTCCTCGAAACGCGCGCCGATCGACCGAAGGACTGGTCGCGCGGCGCGGACGCGGCGGTCGTGCTCGGCATCATGGGGGCGCTGCCGAGCGTCGCTACCGGCCTCGCCGATTGGACCGACACCTATGATCACCAACGCCGGGTCGGCATCGCCCACGCGCTCCTCAACAGCGTCGGGCTGACGTTCTATGGTGCCTCGCTCGGGCTACGGCTGGCGGATCGACGTGGTTACGCGCGGCTTTGCAGCACGGTCGGTTACAGCGTCATCATGCTCAGCGGGATATTGGGTGGTGAACTGGTCTATACCCTCGGCGTCAACGTCCCCCACATTATCTATCCGAAGCCGCCGGAGGAGTTTACCGACGTGCTCGCCAGCGTCGCTCTCCCACAAGACAAGCCCGTGGTTGTCGAGGCGGGTCGCGTACCGGTCATGCTGCTCCGGCGTGGCGAGACTATTCATGCGGTCGAGAATTGGTGTCCCCATGCCGGCGGGCCGCTCAACGAGGGGAAGATCGTCGGCGACGAGGTCTATTGCCCGTGGCATGATTCCCACTTCTGCTTACGCGACGGAGCCCCAACCCAGGGACCGGCATCAACGCCACTACGCACTTTCGCGGTGAAGGAAGAGGGCGGGCGGATACGCGTGCGCCCCTTGGATAGCGACCGCAGTTGACCACCGGCACCCGCATCGGCATAGGTCATACCGGCAGCCGCAGATCAACCGGGAGAACTAAATAGAGTACGAGGAACCGACGATGCCGGGGGCTAACGGAATACCGACCATGTCGCCAGCGCTGTCGAGCCCCGAGGAGGCGACCGCGATCGCGCACTTCTCCGCCGCGAATGGGGCGAATCTCGACCACGAAGACGCCTTCCCCGAGGAGGAATTTCGCCGGATCGCCGCCGCCGGACTCCTGGCCGCCCCCCTCCCAAGCGCGGCGGGCGGGCTCGGTTTCGCCACAGCATCGGGGGGAATGGCGGCGGGTTGCGACTGCTAACCCTGCTCGGCTGGGGAAGCTTGCCCGTGGGACGGGTGTACGAGGGACTTATCAACGCCCTGCAACTGATCAACCTTTTCGGCACGGCGGAACAGGCGACCCGCGCCGCCACCGAAGCCCGTGACGAGCGGAAACTCTTCGCCGTCTGGAACACGGAAGGGGCGAAGGGGATCCACTTGGAACCGCTCGGCAATGGTGGGGTACGCCTGAGCGGCGCGAAGCTCTACACCTCGGGCGCGGGCTGGGCCGATCGCGCGATCGTCCCCGGCGCATTACCCGATGGCGGCTGGCAAATGTGCCTCGTACCGCTCGATCAGGTGACCACGACGATCGATCGGTCTGTCTGGCGAACGCTCGGGATGCGCGCTTCCGCTTCGTATCGGACCGACTTCACCGGCGTCGAGCTCAGCCCCGAGGCGTTGATCGGTTCGCCGGGCGCGTACCACTGCCAGCCGTGGTTCAGCGGCGGGCCGATCCGTTTCGCAGCGGTTCAGCTTGGCGGCGCAGCGGCCCTCGTCGATGCCGCGCCGAGTGTCGCGTGGAGCCACGTCGGCTCGGGGATAGTGTCCGCGTCGGTCGAGATAATCACCCCCGTGAGGCGATCGAGGGTGTGGAAACGCCGCGAGGCTTCCTCCATCAACAACCGCCGCGCCGTTCCAACATTCGCCTCGTGTTGCGGCAGAACCCGCTCGATGACGTGCAGCGTCGGGAGTTGGTGCTGTCTGGCGAAATGACGTGCACGCGCGGCGGTATCATCGCGGCAATTGTTCGCGAGGAGGATGATCTCGTAGCTGACGGGATCAAGCGGTCACCCTAATGGATCCGTCTGGCCCACGAGCGCGCCGAGCGTTGCGACGATTCCATCCGCTTCATCTTTCGCCGGTATGATGATCGATGCCGCGCAACCTGGCAGCATCGGCGCGGCGACCAATCGGGTACGCACTTCACCGTGCGCCGCGGGGTTCACCGGTGAGCGGTTCACAGGTGCGCGATTACCCATGCCCATTTCTCGCGGGACTCCTTCAGCGACGTTCGCATCGGTATGGTTGTTGAACGAATCCGCACAAAATATTGCGGAGCAGTAGCTGGCAGCGGGTGCATTTGCGGTGCCGTGCATTTGTGGTGCATGGAAGAACCGCTCCAGGCGCTGTACTACGCACAAACCGGGCCACATCCCGAGGCAACCAGGACAATTACAGGCGAATACCTTTGCAAGTTCGGTGCAGATCGGCTATCAAGCGAGGGGCAACAATACCCTTCCCTACTACCCCGCTCGTCGCACTACGGCGCGCGTTGTTCAACCCTCACTGGATCCGATCTATCGCCTGCGTCACCACGGCACATTTCCTGCACAACAGCAGCCCTATCATCATCGAGGCGGGGCACAAACCCGCGGTTCACCGGTACACTGCCAGTAAAGGAGTTCATGAATGACCGCTACACCAGATCGGCGCACCACCGGAAGTGCGGAGCGGGCAACCGAGGAGCAGGGAAGCGCCGGGCAGTCCGGCAGACTCAGCGACGACAAACTTCGCGATGAGCAGAAGACGGTGGACGAGAAAGAACGCGCGATCGAGCATGGGGCGGAACAGTATTACCGCCAGGATGCGCCGGAGGCCGGGACGCTGGAACCCGGTGCCGAACCGCAGGCACCGGGGAAACCGCAATCGGGGCGGAGCGCAACGTAGGGTGCCACCGGGGCTGGCGCTATGATGAGGCGCACACTATGTTGCCCCTCATCGGCTCGGAAAGGTCCGTACATATGGCGATGAACCGCCCGGTTGAAACGAGCAGCATGGTAGAGCGACATGCGGTGGTCGGCGTCTTCGCGGCTACAACTCATGCGATCGAAGCGCTGAACGAGCTGCGCGACGCCGGTTTCAACGCCGAGCAGATCTCGGTCGTCGCGCGGGACACGGAAATGACGAGCGAAATTTCCGAGCAGACCGACCTGATCGCTGAAGAAGCGGGCAAAGGGGCGCTCGTCGGCACGTTTCTTGGCGGTGTCGCCGGTTGGCTACTCGGGATCAGCGCCCTGGCGATCCCCGGCATCGGCCCGGTCATCGGTGCCGGGATCGTCGGTACCACGTTGGTCGGCGCGGGCCTCGGCGCGGCAGCGGGAGGATTGATCGGCGCGCTGGGCGTCTACGGGATCCCCGAAGACGATGCGCGTGTCTATGAAGAAGAGGTGCGTCAGGGCGGTGTGCTGCTCACCGTTCACGCCGAAAGCGCCGAGCAGGCAGCACAGGCGCAGGTGATCTTCGAGCGGAGCGGTGGCAATCGCGCCCGGGCCTATACCAGTACGGTAGGTCGTCGCCAGCCCGAAGTGTCAACACCGAGCGAGGCGTCACCGAGTAGCTGATACCCGGGGCCATATGGGGGACCCTACGGCGATACCGGCGCGATAGCACAACAACTGAGCACAACCGACCTGACACGCGCACCAAACGCTCGACACTCTCGGCAAACCGGCGATCCCTGGTTCGGGCGTGGCCTGTAGCTTTTCGCGGCGAGTGAGTTCAACCGCGATTTCATCGTCAAAATCGCGCCGCGCGGCCCGGCCTAGCCGCCTGCCGTCCTGTTTCCTCTGTGAACCGGTCTAGTAGCGTCGATACGGCGGCGCAGTAACTTGCTGGAGGGCGATAATGGCGACCCGATTCAGCGAGGCGGCGGTCAATGGTACACGCCTGCGCTATCAGCTCGGCGGCGACGGCCCGCCGCTCGTCCTTTTGCACGGGTTCGCGCTCGATCTACGGATGTGGGACCACCAGGTGGCGGCATTCGCCCCGCATTACCAAGTGCTGCGCTACGATCTGCGCGGCTTCGGCGGTTCGGCGTTGCCAGGGTCGTCACCGTATGACCATGCCGACGATCTGCGCGCCTTGCTCGATTACCTCGGGATTGGGACAGCGGCACTTGTTGGCTTATCGATGGGTGGCGAGGTCGCGCTCGATTTTGCTGTCACCTATCCCGAGAGGCTACGCGCCCTCGTCCTCGCCGACGCGATGATCGGCGGCTATCGCTGGTCAGCCGAGTGGCAGGCCACAACCGCCCCGATCTGGCATGCAGCCCGCGAACAAGGGGTCACGCCCGCCAAGGCGCGCTGGCTGGCGCACCCTGGACTCTTCGGCGCGGCCCGCGAACAGCAGGCGGTGGCGGCAACGCTGACGCAGATGATCGACGATTATTCCGGCTGGCATTGGCGAAACCGTGACCCACACCGGAAACCATCCCGTCCGGCAATCGAGCAACTCGCGCAGATCGCCACCCCGACGCTGATCATCACCGGCGAACGCGAAGCCCCGGACTTCGTCGCTCAGGCGAACCTCCTGGGCGAACAGATTCCGGGCGCGCAAAGCTGCATCCTGCCCGCCGCCGGACACCTAACAGCCCTCGAAGCGCCGGATGCATTCAATCGCGCGGTGCTGGACTTCCTCGATACCACCCTGCCCCGATAACTCCGACTGGAATGTGGGTTGAACCAGAGAGCGCCCGGGAAGACAACAGAGGAAATCGGCAAGGGTATCGGGTGTCTTCGCGCCACGGTGAGGTGGTCAACGAGCTTAGGTTTACACCCGCCGCCCCGGCGTAGGAATTGCGTGAGCATGGCAGAGCGGCATATAGCTTCGCGACCTGGCACCGGGCGATCCGACGCGATGGCGAGACGGCTTAAAGGACACCAAAGGCCCATCAACGATGTCGAGGTAGGCAGTATCAGCCGGTAGCCCACCGTAGTCGGCGTCCGTTTACAGCGCGGTTGCATCGCCAAGCGAAGGAGGCCGATGACGATCGAAGGACGTTACGACGCTGCCAAAGTCGAACAACGGGCTTACCGCGACACAATCGGCCTCTTTGCGAGCGGCGTCACGATCATCACGACGCGCCTCAGCGATGTAGTCCACGGCATGACCGCCAATGCCGTCACATCGGTCTCACTCAACCCGACGCTCCTGCTCGTCTGCATCGATCGGCGCGCGCACTTGCACGACCTCATCGCACAAGCTGGCAACTTTGCCGTCAATATCCTCGCGGCGGATCAAGCGGAGTTGGGCGATCATTTTGCGGGGCGGATGAAGGGCGACGCCGCTCCCACAACGTTGCACTTCCTCTACGGCAATGATGGCGAGGATGGCGGCGTGCCGACGATTGCGGGGTGCCTCGCGGCGCTCCGCTGCACAGTCGAAGCGACCTATCCGGGTGGCGATCACACGATCGTGGTCGGGCGCGTCCTCGAAATCCGCACCGGCGATCCGCTAGCACAACCGTTGATCTGGTTCGGCGGCACCTATCGCCATCTCGCTGACTCGGGTACGGCAACGTAGGGGAGAACGAAGCGCCCTCGCTGGGAGCGGGGGTACTTCGGCGTCGGTGCATAGGCTGGTATCGGAAACATGATTAGTCGTCGCCGCGCTCGATCGCCGCGCCGCCGTCGTTCGGGACGAGGCGCGTGAGGCCACCATCGGGCACGATCAGCCCGATCCAGCAGCGACGCGCCTCGAAGACCGTTTCACCCTCGGCGGTCGCCCAGCCATGCGCCGCCATCAGGTCACCGCGACGCCCCAGCAATTCCACCCCGATCGAGACCTCGCTCCCAGGGGCCACCCGGCGGCGATAGCGGAAATCTTCATCGCGCGCGCGGACGCCGATCCGCCCGGCGAAAATCTCGTCCGAGAGCAGCGGGCTATGCCGGAGCAAGACCCCGAATGTCAGGTAGAGGAGATCGCCCAACACCGAACCCGGCAGCAGCGGCGTGCCGAAGCGATGCCCCTGGCA
>DATCMP010000157.1:0-17091 GCA_036563365.1 Thermomicrobiales bacterium | reverse complement strand
GTTCTACCCGCAGATGTCGGCGGATGCGATCCAGCCCGCCTTCGGGCAGGCGATGGCGCAGCAGCTCAAGCCGGATGCGGCGATCAAGCAGATGGCCGATAAGATGCGGACCATCCTGAAGTCGTGAGACGTGGGTCGTGGGTCGGGAGAGGGGTACACCGGTAGCAAGGCATTCGGCCTCGGTGGCCCTTCTCACGACCCACGACCTATGGCCCACGTCTCACGACTGACGACGGAGGAGATGATGGCAACCACCGAAGGCTTGCGGGTGGCCCCACTGCCGCCGCGAACCAGAACTCGGCGCAGCGCCCAGGCGCGTGCCGATGCGCGGCTCGGGTTGATGTTGGCCGCGCCCGCCGTGGCTTTCATTGTCCTGGTCGCCCTGTTCCCGCTGCTCGGGACGATCCGCGACAGCCTCTTCAAGATCAGCCTGCGTTTCGCCAATCAGCCCCGTCCGTTCGTCGGCCTGGAGAATTACCAAACCGCATTGTCCGATGATCGCTGGCTCAACGCCTTGCGCGTCACCGGCCTGGTTGCCGGGCTCTCGGTGGTTGTCGAATTGGTGCTGGGGATGATCATCGCCCTGGCGATTAACCGGTCGTTCCGCGGGCGCGGGATCGTGCGCGCCTCGGTGCTGGTGCCGTGGGCGCTGACAACCGTCGTCTCGGCCAAGATGTGGGCCTGGATCTATGATGCGCGTTATGGTGTCTTCAATGATATCCTGCTGCGGTTGGGCATCATCGATCAGCCGCTGATCTTCCTGGCGAAGCCGAATCTGACGATCTGGGCGATGATCGGCGCGGAAATCTGGAAGACGACCCCGTTCATGGCCCTCCTCCTCCTCGCCGGGCTGCAACTTATCCCCGCCGACATCTACGAGGCGGCGGCGATCGATGGCTCGACCACCTGGCAGAGCTTCTGGCGTCTCACGTTGCCGATGATGAAGCCGACGATCCTAGTCGCGCTCCTCTTCCGCACGATCGACGCGGTGCGTATGTTCGACCTGCCCCGGGTGCTGACGAATGGCGGGCCTGGGACCTCGACCGAGACGCTGGTCCTCTACTCGTACAACACCTTCTTCACCACCCTCAACTTCGGCTACGGTTCCACCCTGGCGGTCCTGTCGTTCCTGATCGTCTTGCTTATCAGCTTCGTCTATATCAAGGTGCTCGGTGCGCCGACACAAGGAGGGAGGCGAGCATGACCGCACCCGCGAAAACCCTGGGAGCGGCGGGTCGTACCGATGCGCGTAACGTCGCCCATCGGCGCTCGATACTCCTGAACAGTTTCGGGTTCTATCTGTTTATCTCTCTTTTCGTCGTCTTCTGTCTCGCGCCGTTCGTCTGGACCTTCATCTCCGCGTTCAAGGGCACGACGACGATCTACGCCGTCCCGATCAGCTATCTGCCGGATCCGCCGGTATTGAGCAATTTCCAGCAGATCTTCGCCCTCGAACGCTTTCGCTGGTCGTTGCTGAACAGCGCGATCGTCGCAACGAGCGCGACGATTATCTCGCTGACGATCGGCTCGTTCTGCGCCTATGCGGTGGCGCGACTGGACTTCCCCGGCAAAAATTTCCTGCTGGCGCTGGTGCTGGCGATCTCGATGTTCCCAGGTATCGCGATCATCGGCCCGCTCTTCCAAACGTTCAACAATTGGGGACTAACGAACAATTACCTGGCACTGATCTTGCCGAATGTTACCTTCACCCTGCCGATCTGCATCTGGACGTTGACGGCCTTCTTCAGCGAGATGCCGATCGAACTGGAAGAATCGGCGCGGGTGGACGGTTGCACGCGGATGCAGACCTTCTTCAAAATCGTCGCGCCGCTCGCCGCGCCAGGGGTCTTTACGGCTGCTATCCTGCTCTTCATCCAGGCATGGAACGAGTTCCTCTTCGCCCGCACGTTCATGAGTCAGCCGAATCGGCTGCCGGCGACGGTGGCGATCGCGCAGTTCGAGGGGGCTGACGCCGCCTCCCAGTACCCGTGGGGCCAGATCACCGCCGCGTCGATCGTGATCACCCTGCCATTGGTCGTGCTGGTCCTCCTCTTCCAGCGCCGGATCATCTCTGGGTTGACGGCCGGGGCGGTCAAGGGCTGAGGCGAAGTACGAACGACGAAGTACGAACGACGAAGTACGAATCTGGGGCGGCGGTGGGCTGGGAAGTTCGCCGCCGCCCCTCCGCTTGTTCAGCACAGGCGGAGTGAGTCTGCTTGCTACAATAGCGGACCTTTGGTGCACAGGGATTGTGGGGCGGCGAAGGATGGTGGCAATGAAGACGTATCACGCGCGGCGATTGGTCAGCGCATCGCTGACGAAGGATGGCGAATGTTTCAGTGGCGTGATCGAGGCCACGCGCTATGAGCGCGTGGCCTTCTACGACCGTCTGATGCTGGCCGAGTCGCCCGAGACATCGCGCGTCTCTTCGGCCACGCCCAACCTACCGCAACTCGGCACAGTCGCGGATGAACGCCGCCTGCATACGCTGCAAGTAGAGGTCGTCGCGCCGCGCGTGGTGCGCCTGCGGTTAGGCGAGTCCGCCGATGATGGACTATCGCTGTTGGCTGAGCCGCAACCGACGGGTCTGCCTCTGGCGGTGGAGCGGCACGAATCGGGCGCTGGCTGGACCCTGGCGGGCGGCGAGTTGACGATCACGGTCGGTGCTGACCCGTTCACGTTGCGGATCGACCGCCCTGATGGGCCGTCGTTCGCCCTGGCTAGGGGCGATGCGAACGTTTTCGGACAGGCGAATAGTCTGCCGCTGGTGGTGGCCGAAGGGGATGGTGTGTCGCGGACCACGCTCGGCTGGTCGCTTAGCCACGCTGAACGCCTTTATGGCCTCGGCGAACGGTTCGTACGGTTCGATCAGCGCGGGCGAGAGGTGCATGTGTGGAACACCGACGCCTGGGGAACCGCGACCGGTGCCTCGTATAAAGGCGCGCCGATCGTCTTTTCCAGCGACGGTTACGCCGTCTTTTGCAACACCGGCGCGCCGATCGTCGCCGATCTAGGCGCGATCTCTGCCGCCGCTGCGTCGTTGACGGTCGAGGAAGGGTCGCTCGATTGCTTCATCTTCCTCGGCGCCGATCTACGGGCGATCCTCGGCGATTACACGGCGCTGACCGGGCGGATGCCGCGCCTGCCGCGCTGGGCCTTCGGTCTCTGGACCTCGCGCTGTCGTTATCAGACGCGCGCCGAGGCCGAAGAGGCGGTCGCGCGGCTCCGCGCGGAGGATATTCCGGTCGATGTCGTCAACCTCGATCCGGCCTGGTTACAAACCCCGGCCCTCAACTGCGACTTCGTCTGGAATGAAGCGGCGTTCCCCGACCCGGCGGGGATGGTCCGTCGCTTCGCCGAGGATGGCGTGAAGGTCTGCCTGTGGGAGGTGCCGTATCTGGCGGCGGAAACGGCGGCTTACCGGGAGGCGCGCGAACGCGGCTTCCTGTTGCTGGGGCCGGATGGCGCGCCGACGACGCAAATCGATGGTGCCTACCGGCCCGACATCGATCGCGGATTGGTCGATTTCACTAACCCGGCGGCGGCGGCGTGGTGGCAGGATCTGCACCGCCCGTTGCTGGCGATGGGGATCGCCGCGTTCAAGACCGACTTCGGGGAGGGCGTGCCGCCCGACGCGCGCTCGCACAGCGGCCTGACAGGGCGACAGCTACGCAATCACTATCCTCTCCTCTACAACCGCGCGGTCTACGCGGTGACGGCGGAGGTGCGCGGGACCGGATTGATCTGGGGGCGCTCCGGCTGGGCCGGTTCGCAACGCTATCCCGCCCAGTGGGGTGGCGACCCGGCAGCGACGCTCGCCGGGTTGGCGGGCTGTTTGCGCGGTGGGTTGAATTGGGCGCTCTCCGCGCCGGGTGCCTGGTCGCACGACATCGGCGGTTTTTATGGTCCGCCGCCGTCGCCGGGGTTGTATATCCGCTGGGCGCAGTGCGGGCTCCTCTCGCCGCTGGCGCGAATTCATGGCACGACGCCGCGCGAACCGTGGCACTTCGGCGACGAGGCGCTGCGGATCTTCCGCGACTATGCCCACCTGCGCTATCGCCTCCTGCCGTACCTCTATGCCATCGCGGAGATCGCGCATCGGCGTGGGCTGCCGATGCTGCGACCGCTGATCCTCGAATTCCCTTATGACCGCGCCGCCGCTGATGTCGATGATCAGTATCTGCTCGGCGGTGCGCTGCTCGTTGCGCCGGTCTTCAGCGAGAGCCTGAAACCGGTGACGCGCCCCGTCTACCTCCCGGCCTGCGCCGACGGCTGGCTCGATTTCTGGACTGGCGAGGCGCTGCCCGGCGGCCAATACCTTGTTTACGTCGCGCCGCTCGATCGCCTGCCGCTCTTCCTACGTCGCGGGCGACTCTTGCCGATAGGTCCGGTGATGGCCCACACCGACGCCGCGCCGATCGACACGCTGACCCTCCGCTGCGCCCCGGTTGGCCGCGACCGCCTCGATCTCCCCGAAGCCGACGACTCGATCACCCGGATCCGCCTCGATGCGGAGGGGCGTGAGGCGAGCATCGCGATCGCCGGGACTATGGCGCGGCGCTATCTCCTCCAACTCCATGTCGGCACCGCTGAACCTGCTCAGGTCCGCGCGAGCCTTGATGGGCTGGCGTTGGCCGCGACGTATGCCGATGGTGTCCTGGAGGTTCGGACACCGATGATGCGCGGTGGAGAGATTGAGGTACATTGGTGAAAAATCGTATGGGGTAAGGCGGACATATCGGGCCAGATTTGTGTACCACGATTACTGAACGCTCTAGACATGACATTGTCGTAGAGGTTAACAGTTATGAAGTGTTAGTTGTGTAAAGGTAGAAGCAAATTCGAGTCTGTGCGCTGAGCGCAGCTGTTTGAAGACTTTAAAGAGAGGACATGAATTTTCAGGTCGGCAGTACTTATCGTAACCGTTATGGAGACTATGAAGTTCTAGCCGTTAAGAATGATGTCCTGGAGGTTCGTTATCGTAACGGAGAGAGGGCTAAGTTAAAGGCATCAATTCAGGAGCGTATTGTCAAGAACATGCTTGCAGAAATCGCCTTGGCCTCACAGTCTGCTGCCACTGAAGCTACAGAACATGTAATTGCAATGGAGTCTGTGCAGGCGTCTATTAGCACAAGAGGAATAGATGTACCTATTGTTTCCAATACACACAATCCTAGCACCATGTCACGCGCAGATCGTGCTCGGCGAATACAGGCCGATATTGGCCGTTTACTCACGCAGTTATCCGCGTTGGCGAGCAACGGAGAGCAAGAGCAAATCAAACTCAAACGGCAACAACTTCTCGAACTTCGCCTTGCATTTTGTCTAGCTCTAAGGAATCGTACATCTGCTGAATTAGATCATCTCAGGGCGCTATATTCTCAGCAGATGCTAGGGAAGTTCGATCTAGGAACCGGCTACCAAAATGCCTGCTGGGCCTGTAAAGCCCCCGTTAAGGCAGAAGCGAATGACCGATGTCCAAACTGCACTTGGTTGACATGCGCGTGTGGTGCGTGTTTATGTCCCGGATATATGGGCGGAATGGGTAGGAACATTGAGGATTGTGAGAACCAAATCGAGCTATTAAGTTACGAGATGTACGAGCAGCTACTTTTAATCCGCTTTGCACGCTATGGTTGGGGCAACTATAGAGGGAAGGTAACTCCGTTAGCAGAAAAGAACGACATGTAACTAATCGGACCAAGATAACCTACGGACCACTCATATAATGCCGATTTATGCTCAGCTATGGACATTTACTTGAAGCGGGACGGCTATAAAAAGAACTATCAACAAGATCTAGCTTCGTTGTACCGCCCCTCTGCCCATGCTATCCTTTGCGTCGTTGTGGGAACCGATCGCTCGATACGGAGTAAGACGCGCGTGCTGCGGCCCACGAAGCTTGTGGGTTGGTAGATACGAAGGCGAAGGAGCTGGTGACGTTGGCTGAACCGCTGCTCTTCGAGATGAGTCGGCCCGAGCGCAAGGGCGTGCCGGTGCCGCAGAGCGATGTGCCGGAGCAAGCGTTGCCGGCCGAGTTGTGCCGCGCGTCGCTGCCGCTGCCGGAGGTGGCCGAGCGCGACGTAGTGAAACATTTCACGCGCCTTTCGCAGCTCAACTACGGGATCGATCTGGGTCTCTACCCGCTCGGCTCCTGCACAATGAAATACAACCCTCGGATCAACGAGGATGCCGCGCGGCAGGCCGGCTTCGCGATGATCCACCCCTATCAGCCCGCCGAGACGGTACAGGGCGCGCTCGAACTCCTCTACGAGTTGCAGGGCTACCTGGCCGAGATCAGCGGTTTCGATGCGGTGACGTTGCAGCCCGCCGCCGGGGCTCACGGCGAACTGACCGGTATCCTGATCGTGCGCGCGTACCACGAGAGTCGCGGCGACACGGCGCGCACCAAGGTGATCGTCCCCGACTCGGCGCACGGCACCAACCCGGCGACTGCCGCGATGGCCGGGTATCAGGTGATCACCGTGCCGTCCGATGCGCGTGGCAACGTCGACCTCGATGCGCTCCGCAAGGTCGTGGGGCCGGACACCGCCGCGATGATGATCACCAACCCCAACACCCTCGGCCTCTACGATGAGGGCGCGACCGAGTTGGCCGAGATCATCCACGGGGTCGGCGGGCTGGTTTACAACGATGGGGCGAACTTCAACGCGATCCTCGGAATCGTCAAGCCGGGCGAGATCGGCTTCGACATCATGCACTACAACGTCCACAAGACCTTCTCCACCCCGCATGGCGGCGGTGGGCCGGGGGCCGGACCCGTGGGCGTGAAGGCGCATCTGGCGCGCTTCCTGCCCACGCCGACGATTGTGAAGGACGAGACGAGCAACGGCCTGGTCTACCGGTTGGCGGATGTACCGGAAAGTATCGGGAAGTTGCACGCCTTCTGGGGCAACTTCGGCGTCCTGGTCCGTGCCTACACCTACATCATCGCCAACGGTAATACCGGACTGCGCGCCGTCAGCGAGCACGCGGTGCTGAACGCCAACTATATCCGCGCGAAGCTCTCCGATCTCTACGCGGTGCCGATCGACCGGATCAACATGCACGAGTGTTTGCTCTCCGGTTCACGGCAGAAGAAGCTGGGCGTGCGGACGTTGGACATCGCCAAGCGGCTGATTGACAAAGGTTTCTACCCCCCGACGGTCTACTTTCCGTTGATTGTCGATGAGGCGCTACTGATCGAGCCGACCGAGACGGAGACGATCGAGACGTTGGACAGCTTTATCGAGGCAATGCGCGAGATCGCGCGAGAGGCCACCGACCAGCCGGAAGAGATCAAGTCCGCGCCGCACCACACGCCGGTGCGCCGTCTCGATGAGGCCACCGCCGCACGGCGCCCGAACCTCCGCTGGCTGCCGCCGGAGCAGGCCGCCGACTAATCCCCGGGTGGCAAGCACAGATGCCAATGGCGAGGGCGGGGTGATGTACCCCGCCCTTCTCGTTAACTCGGCTTAATCATCGAACAGCGGCGATTGTGTCGGGGCGGCTGGATCGGTGCCGATCCGTCGTCCGACGACACCAATGCTCCTCACGCGCGAGGGCAAAATCGAGCTTGTTGTTCATGATCGCGACGAGAACGCGTGCGGCGATCGGCGATACGATCATCTCCAAGGTCTCCTCGGGATACTTTCACTCTGTGGATCGTTTACGTGATTATACGCGCGTTGTGTCGTCTCGACCTGGACTGTCACCGCCATGCCCGGTCCAGCGTAACTGAAGCGCCGCGAGGCATTCGGCTGGTTTTCGCGGCGCTGATCGAGGATTGATCGAATCCTCTATACTTCGCCGTGAAGACAACCATATGCAACGATATGAGTGAGCACGGGATGATCGCAGGAGCAGGTCGATGACCGGCGGGGCAGCGGGCGGGCGGGCGCGGTTCGAGGAATTGGTGATCGAGGCGATCGATGAATTGCCGGACGACATCCTGGAGATGCTCGACAATGTCGAGATCGTCGTCGCCGATGCGCCGACCGCCGATCAACTCGATGAGGCGGGCAGCCTGGACACCGGTGAGTTACTGCTCGGCCTCTACGAAGGGATCCCTCTGACCGATCGCACGGGCAGCTACGCTATGGTTCTGCCGGATAAGATCACCCTTTTTCAAGGGGCGCTCGAATCGGTCTGTCAGGATGAGGAAACGCTGCGTAACGAGGTGCGGGTGACGGTGATCCACGAACTCGCGCACCACTTCGGCATCTCCGACCGCCGCTTGCAAGAGTTGGGCTGGGCCTGATGAATAAGTACGAAGTACGAAGTACGAAGTACGAGGTCTCGAGAGAGCGATACGCCGTAGCCTCTCCTCGTCTCAGTTCGTACTTCGTACTTCGTATGTATGCCCGTATCCGTGCTTCGTACTTTACTTGATTGGAACAGTGATGGACGAGCGGGCTCGGCAGCGCGCGGGCGTTGCCTGGGCATTGGCTGACCTGGAGGGCTTGCTCGCCCGCGGCGTGATCGATGAGCAGGGGTATGCGACCCTGCGACGCGATTACGAGACGCGCTTGCAGCATCTGGATGTCGCCCTCAGCGGGGCCGTGCTCGCCAATATGCCGGTGCAGGCGACGTTGCCGCTCACGGGCCAACACGGTACACCGGGGACGGGCTGGCAAGGTCCGCGCACCGACATACCTGCCGCGCATCAGCCATCCCTGGTAAGCGACGCTCCTTTGGATGTGATGCCCAATCTGACTGCCGCGATGCCTATCACCGCCTCTTTCACAGAGCCGGGGCCGAGTGTCGCGTCGGCTTCGGTCGCTCCCCGCGCCAGGGCGGGCGAAGTGACCGGCCTGTGGATCAACCTGACCCTCTTCCTTGGCGCATTCTTCATCGTCATGGCCTCGCTGATCTTCGTGATCAGCTCCTGGCGCTTCCTCGGCGCGGGGGCCAAGGCGGCAATCATGGCCGTCTTCACCGGTGCCTTCATCGGTGGCGGGCTGGTCTGCTTGCGGGTGCCGCGCGTGCGCCCCGCCGGGCAGACGTTCCTGGGGATCGGTGCTGTCCTGCTGCCGCTGGACATCATCGGCGCGTACAACTTCTTCCTGCGCGATCAAGGCGTCTCGGGCGCGACAACCTGGACCTTTGGGGCCGCGATCTGTGCTCTCTTCTACGGGGCGCTCGCTCTGCGCCAGGTCGGGCGGGTCTATGCGGTCATGGCGCTGATCGCCGTCGTCATGGCGTGGGGGGGCGCTATCGTGGCGTTCAACGTCCCCGAGCCCTGGATCGGTCCCGCGTTCCTACTCCTGCCATTGCTGCTATTGCTCGCTGGGCGTCTGAGTGAACGCACCGGGCGCGGTCGCGCGACGTTCGGCGCGTTCCCCGCCTGGATGGCGCAACTCCTCATTCCCCTCGGCGGACTCTTCACCGTCGCCGCGGGTGTCTTCGCGGATGAACGTCAGCCTCCGGTTGCCGCGCTTGCTCTGGTGCTCGTCTTCTATGGGCTTGCCGCCGCGACACAGGGGCAACCGCTCTTGCGCGGATTCCAGGTCGGGGGTGCTGCCCTGGCGGGGGCCTCGTTGATCGTCGCGCTCGGCTGGCTCGGTCATCTCTCGATGCTAGGCTATGCCGCGACGACCCTCGGTGGAGTCTGGTTGTCGCTGGTGGTCGGCTTGCTGCTGGGACGTGGCGGCGAGCCCTGGCGTTGGGGGGCGCTGGCCGCTCTGGGGGTTGGCTGGCTTCAATTCGGTCTCCTCCTGCTGCCGTGGGGCTACTTCGTCGCCGATGGCAATTCGGCGTATTGGTCACTGATCTTCGGGGGGGCGCTCGCCTTTGCCGCCTTGAACCTCTGGGGCTTACGGCAGCCGTGGCACCTCTACCCGGTGGCGATCGCGGGGGCGGTGACTCTCTTCCATCTGCTGCGGATCGGGTCATCGCCCGGCGTTTATGGCTATGCCTGGGCTTATACCCTCGCCGCGCTCGGCCCGGTGACCGTCCTGCAGCCGTTGCGGCGGCAGGGCGCGCCTCGGATCTGGGATAAACAGCTGGTGGTAATCAATCAAGGGCTGGCGGTTGCGGCGATCGCGATTGCCTTGGTGGCGGGCAACCGCTTCCAGACGACCGCGATCCTCCTCCTCTTTGCCCTGGCCGGGGGGGCGATCGCAGCGACCGAGCGTCGCCCGGAACTTCTCGTTATACCGAATCTCTGGGGGATCGGGCTGATCGCGGCAACCGTGGGGTTGGCCGGGGCCGGGCCGCGTTGGGCACCGTCATTCTATGCCGGCACCGGGCTGATCATCGCCCTGGCGTTGCAGGGCTGGCGCGGGGTGCCGACAACCCGGCGTACCGACTGGTTCATGGCCCAGCGGTGGTGCGCGGGGCTCTGGGCGGTGAGCGGCCCGGTGTTGGGCGGCTGGTTCCTGGCGGAAGCGGCGGCGGCATTCCTGGCGAGCGGGGAGTTGCGCGAACTCGTCCTCGATAGCGCCTATGGCCCGGTGGGGCTGGCGGTCAGCCTCTGCGGCGCGGCGCTCGCCGCCGACGCGATCATGACGCTGCGCCGCCCGACCGGCTATGGTGCCTCCGCCGTGATCGCGACGGCGGTCCTGATGGGGATCGCGCGGATCACACCGAACAATCCGCAAGCGTATGCCGTACCCCTCGGTATTTACCTGTTCGCCCTGTCGGTCTATGTAGCCTATGAGCGCGATCTGGGACCGATCAGGATGCCCGCCGCGAATGGCCTGCTTGCCGGTTCGGTCGCAGTTATCCTCGGCACGACATTCGCCCAGTCGCTGCTCCATCCGTGGCGTTACATCTTCCTGGGGCTGCTGGAGGGATTGATCCTGCTCGGACTGACCGTGTTCCTGCGCCGCCGTTATGGGGTCGCGCTCTGCGTCCTCTTCATCTCGCTCCTCACCCTGCGGGCGGTCTTCGACGCGGCGCGGTCACTCCCCAATTGGGCGGTGATCGGCTTGCTTGGCCTGCTCCTCCTGGTCGCGGCGGTCGTGATCCTGCTGCGCCGCGACCGTTTAGAAGCCTGGTGGGGGAGCGCTGCGACCCGCTGGGGTCGCTTGAGCTGACACACCGGTCGCCGCACCATCCCCTGCCGAAACGCTACCCCTGAATCCGCGTCCGTACAGCCTTTTAACCCGCTTCCTGCATAGCAAAAAAGGCGGAAAGATGGTACAATTCATGGTGATGGAAAGGGGTCGGCGTGGGAGTAATCGATGCAATCGCTGATGGTTGCTTCGCCGTTGCTCGACGACCGCTGGTACTGGTTCCGGTTGTGGCCCTTGACCTTCTCTATTGGCTCGGTGGACGTTTAACCGCTGCCCCTTTCACCGCCGGAATCATCCGTTTGCTTGAACTCGCCCCCCAGCAAAGTCCAGGCGGCCCCGATCCGGCGGAAACGATCGCGACGTTACGTCTCCTCGGTCAGGAAACCGATCTGTTCGGTCTGTTGACGCTCGGGCAGCATCCGTTGCTCTTGCAGTTGACTGTTGAGCAGGTTGCACGTCCCTGGGGTGTCGGCATCATCGATGTCGGTAATTGGGGGATAGTGCTGCTGTTGGCGGTGGTGCTGACGGTTCTCGGTATTCTGTTGCTGGCGGTGTCGTTATCGCTGCTCGCACCGTTGGCGCGCCAGGAACCGTTCTCGTTCGTCGCGGTGCTGCGTCAGGTGCCGCGCTGTTGGCTGCGACTCCTGGGTCTCTGTGCGGTCATCGTCGCCGGTTTTGGCTTGCTGTTGCTGCCCCTGCTGATCCTGGCGACGATCATGACCCTGCTTGGCCTGAGTACCGCCCTCTTGGGGGTGTTGCTAACCGTGCCGCTGCTGGTCCTCTACGTCTATCTGGCGCTCGCGCCGGAGGCGATCGCGGTCAGTGATGTGGGGCCGTTGCGGGCGATCAAGTTGAGTATCGGGGTGGTGCGGCGTAATTTCTGGCCGACGTCCGGTTTGATCGCTGCGATCGTCTTGCTCAATAACGGCTTGCCCTATGGGTGGGCGCTGCTGACGCAGCAGGCTGCGGGTGTGCCGTTAGCCATCGTGGGCAACGGCTTTATCGCTACCGGACTGATGGCGGCGGCGATGTTCTTCTACCGGGAGCGCCTGAGTGCTCTGGAAACGTCGATACCCGGTAAGTCCGAGGTTGTGGGTACGAAGTAGGGCGTCCTACCGAGCATAGCATGCCATAGGGTATGCGTCCTTCCCGTTTCGGTTTTCGCCCCTCGCGAATAGGAGTAGCTACGTGGCACAAGACGTTCAGCAAGCAGTGGCGAAGGCCGAGAAGGCGCTGAAGCCGACGGCGGGTGCATATGGTGCCGACGCGATTCAGGTCCTTGAGGGGCTGGAAGCGGTCCGTAAGCGCCCTGGTATGTATATCGGTTCGACCGACGTGCGCGGGCTGCATCATCTCGTCTGGGAGGTCGTCGATAATAGCGTCGATGAGGCGATGGCCGGGCATTGCGACGATATCACGGTGACGATCCACACCGACGGCTCGATCACCAACGTCGACAATGGTCGCGGTATCCCGGTTGGCGAACACGCGAAAATGAAGAAGTCGGCGCTGGAAGTCGTGATGACCGTGCTGCATGCAGGCGGGAAATTCGGCGGCAGCGGCTATCAGGTCGCCGGCGGCCTGCACGGTGTCGGCGTCTCCGTCGTCAACGCGCTTTCGGAGCGCCTGATCGTCGAGGTCCGCCGCGATGGCGGGATCTATCAGCAGGAATACAAGCGCGGCAAGCCGCTCGCGAAGGTCAAGCGGATCGGCGACATCGATCCGCGCGATCCGTACCAGCACGGCACGAAGACGACCTGGTTCGCCGATAAGGAGATCTTCGGCGACTCCGAATATCTCTTCGAGACGGTGGCGCAACGTTTCCGCGAGACCTGCTATCTGACGAAGGGGTTGCGGATCCGACTGATCGATGAGCGTTCCGAGCGCGAGGTATCGTTCTACTTCGAGGGCGGTATTGTTTCGTTCGTGCGGCACCTGAACCGCAACCGCGGGGTCATTCACCCCCGCCCGTTCTACGTGCAGCGGCAGGTCAATGCTTACAACGTCGAGGTATCGTTGCAGTACAACGATTCCTACGGCGAGTCCGTCCACTCGTTCGCCAACAACATCAACACGGTCGATGGGGGGACGCACGTCTCCGGCTTCCGCTCGGCGCTGACCCGCATCCTCAACGAGTATGCGCGCAAGACCGGCATCTTGAAGGAGAAGGACGCCAACCTCTCCGGCGAAGATGTGCGTGAAGGTTTGACGGCGATCATCTCGGTGAAGTTGCCCGACGCCCAGTTCGAGGGGCAGACGAAGGGCAAGCTGGGCAACGCCGATATGGCCGGGGCGGTGCAGACCACCGTCGCCGAGGCGCTGGCGGCCTTCCTGGAGGAGAACCCTTCGGCGGGCAAGCGGATCATCGAGAAGTGTCTGACCGCCGCTCGGGCGCGCGAAGCCGCCCGGAATGCGCGCGAACTCGTCCAGCGCAAGGGCGCGCTCGATAGTATGACCCTGCCCGGTAAGCTGGCCGATTGCTCGGAGCGTGACCCGCAGAAGAGCGAGCTTTACATCGTCGAGGGCGACAGCGCCGGCGGCTCGGCAAAGCAAGGGCGCGACCGTCGTTTCCAGGCGATCCTGCCGTTGCGCGGCAAAATCCTCAACGTGGAGAAGGCCCGCCTCGACAAGATGCTACAGAATGCCGAGATCCGCACGCTGGTGACGGCGATGGGGACGGGTATCGGCGAGTCGTTCGACATCAGCAAGCTCCGCTACCACCGGATCATCATCATGACCGACGCCGATCAGGACGGCGGCCATATCCGCACCCTCCTGCTGACCTTCTTCTTCCGGCACCTGGAGCAGATCATCCGCGATGGCTATCTCTACATCGCTCAGCCGCCGCTCTATCGGGTCCAGATGGGCAAGGAGAAGCATTGGGTCTACGATGACGCGGCGAAAGACGTGATGATGCAGAAGGCGGCGGCGGCCGGTGGCAAAGATCCCGAGATTCAACGCTACAAGGGTCTCGGCGAGATGAACCCCGATCAGCTCTGGGAGACGACGATGGACCCGCAGGTGCGGACGATCCTCCAGGTGACCCTGGAAGACGCCGTCTCGGCTGATGAAACCTTCGACATGCTGATGGGGAGCGCCGTCCCCCCGCGTTATCGTTTCATCCAAACCCACGCGAAAGAAGTGGTTAACCTGGACGTGTAGCGCACAACCAATCGACGATACACGACCAGATGAAAGCGGGGCCGTTCCTACCAAGGAACGGCCCCGCTATTTAACGCACAGTCAGCGCGAGTTATGGCTGCGGTCGCGTCTCCATGAGGATCTGTCGCCCGAACTGGCCAAGGAGGATCGTATACGGCTGCTGGTTCTCGGGGTGGCGCTCGAAGCGGGCGCGCTCGAAATATTGCACCGTGTACGTCTTCCCATCGGCGAGCTGCTGGCTGAATTCCTCGGTGAGCGGATAGCCGAACTGATTAAGGCCACCGTTGGCCTGCCAGTAGGTGAAGAAATCGGGCGCGACATTGTGCCCGGTTTCGCGGAAGTGGACATCACCATCGCGGGGACTGACCGCCGCTGTCGGCGCGCCCGTGACCCCTTCGAGGATACGGCGACCGAACTGCCCGAGTTGAATATCTTGCGGTGCGGCGTTGTTGGGGTGGTATTCGAGGCGCACCCGCTCGAAATACTGCACGGTGTATTCGCGGCCATCTTCGAGCTTCTGCTTAAACTCCTCGCTCAGCGGGAAGCCGTTGATCGCCAGGCCACCGGTCGCTTGCCAACGCGAGAGGAACCCCCCGCCGATGCACTGATTCGTCTCCGTGAAGCACACTTTGCTGGTGCTGGTGCCGCCGGTGTTGTAGGTGGCTGTCGCGAGTTGCAGGAGCGGGTCGACGTTCCCCGAGTTCCCGGCGTAGGCGAAGATCAGGAACGTGGTGTTGGTCGGCGTCTCGGGTCCGCAGCCGATCAATCGAATCGTCGAGACGAACGAGCCGTCGGCCCCAACGGTGGTACCTGGGAAGAGTGCCGCGTTGGACGCGGCGGCCCGCACGGCGAGGGTCACCGCGCTACCGGCGGGGAACCCGGTACCCGTGACGGTGATAATCGGATTCTCGGTGGGGCAAGGGCCGCTCGCCGGGTCTAGCTTCAAGACCGGCAGCCCTTCCGGCGCGGTGATCAGGAACAGTGCATAGGCGATCAGCGAACCGGTGCTCGTTTCACGCGCGCTGAGGCGATATTGCTGCCCGGCGACGGCCGCAGGATCGGTGCAGCCGGGAACGATATTTGCCAGGTTGGCGGTAGCACTCACGGTTCCATCGGCACCGACTGTACCCTGTGCGAAGACGGTCGCGCGATCTTCCGCGCTTCCTTCCAACTGGGCGGTGAAGGTTACAGCGAGGCCCGGCGTGAAACCGGTGCCGAGGGCAACAACGGTCGTATTACACGGTCCGCGGAATGGGGTGAGGTCCAAGCTCGGCTCTGCGGCGACGGAGCGCACCCCGATCGGAGCGAACGGAGTCAGTAGGAACACGATGAGCAATAGGATTGCACTCGCAGGAAGATGCTTGAGCCGCGCCGCCATCATCGGTCCTCCAGATACGTCATCTGCGGCGCACCGTCGCGTCGCAATCTCAGGAGAGAGTAGCATAAAGTCGCGCCGAATGAGGGGCAAATAACAGTTATCCTCCAGCAAAGTTGTTACAAGGTTGCACATGGGAACGCATGCGTTCGTCGCTACCTTTTGATCGATCACGATGAGATACTGCGCTCCAGGACCACACGGTCCCGGCACATCACCTTGACAATACACTCCTAACGCCCTACCCTTGCCGCGCATATTCGCAGCCAAACTGTGTCGGAAATGTCGTTAATACTGCCATAGGCGATAAATCATGGTGCGCCCTTCGTCGGATACTGCGCTCACGCATGGCAAGCTGCACTCCGGCCAGCAATAACCGATCGATACGAGGTGTCGATCTAGCGTTCCGAACGTTGTCGTTAACGCCCACCGGTTGCAGACATACGATGACCCCGTTGCTGTCTGACAAGTACAGTTCGGATGGGTTGTGTATACCGATTGTTGCGTTGTCGAATGCCAGGGCGCGAGCTTGCGGCTTGATCGCGCAATCACGCAGTGAAATAGATACATGAAGGAGCACGATCACCGATGTTTGAACAGGAATCCACAGAGCATCAGGCGCAGCGAGAGGAGTCGCAGCGTTTACTTGCCGCACTGCGGCAAGGGAAGGTTTCGCGACGTGACTTCGTCGTGCGTGCGGCGGGCCTGGGGTTCTCGGGGGCGGTGATCAATCTCTTCCTGATCGCTTGCAGCACTGGGGGGGCACCAGCAACGACCGTCCCCACTGTTTCGACAACATCTTCGGCGACTGCTGCCGCAACGACAGCGAGTGTGAGCACCGTCTCCGGCGCGAGTGTTACGCCGACCGTGAGCGGGATACCCGGCGGTGCGAGCACGGCGACGCGCTCCGCTAGCCCACCCGTTGCCGCTACCGCGACTCGTGTTGCGACAGCGGGGGCCGCAACACCGGTTGCCGGTGTTCCTTCCACCGCGATCGCGACGGCGCGAGGGACGCAGCTCGGCGGCGATATTCCCGGCAACGCACCGTTGGCCGATAAGCAGGAATTGCGCTATCCCTCCACTGAACTCGTCCACCCCGATCCGGGCCAGGCGACTGCCGTGCAAGAGGTGCAATTCATCCTCAATTGTTGGGATGGCCTCGTTACCGCCAACGAACAGGGTGGGCCGGTGCCGGCGCACGCGACGAAGTACGACATCTCCGCCGATGGGCTCACCTATACCTTCCAGCTGCGCTCGGGCCTGAGATTCTCCGACGGTAGCCCGCTGACCGCCAAAGATTACGCGTGGACCTGGAAGCGCAACTTGAACCCGGATACGGCCTCCGAGTACGCACAGGCGCTCTACCTGATCACCGGTGCGAAAGAGTACAACAACGGCAAGACGACCGATCCGAATACTGTCGGCGTGAAGGCGACGAACGATACCACCCTTGTCGTGACCCTCGTCGAGCCCGCGCCGTACTTCCTGGCGCTCGTCGCGACGTGGCCGTATGTGCCGTTACAGCAGGCGACGATC
>DATCMP010000153.1:0-4504 GCA_036563365.1 Thermomicrobiales bacterium | reverse complement strand
TAGTAATGCGGTAATTCGAGCAGGTCGTCCTCGACCCCCACCAATTCCGGCACGATCTCGACCAACCGCTCGACCGCCGAAGGGCGGAAGAAGAGATCGACGTGGGGGAACTGCTTCGTCAGCTTCTCTTCCTGGCCGGTCACCATGCAACCGGTGAGGGCGATCTTCAGCTCGGGGTTGTTGCGCTTCAACTGTTGGAGCGCGCCGAGTTTCCCGACGACCTTCTGTTCCGCCGAATTACGCACGACACACGAGTTGAGCACGATGATGTCGGCATCCTGCTCGTTCGACGCGGCACGATAGCCGGCCATTTCAAGCGCGGCGCCGATCTGCGACGACTCCGACTCGTTCATCTGGCAACCGATCGTCCAGAGCGAGTAGCGCTTGCCATTCCCCGCCTCGGGGGTCAGATCGACCTCATCGAGCATCCGCGCGCGGCTTTGGATATCCTGATTCTGGGCAATGGTCATCGTGCTTGTTCCTTACCGAGCCATCCGTTTCAGCGTCCCGCGCAAGAGGGCAGGGGGACGCAAGAATGGCGGCTAGTATACTATGCCATGCTGTACGGCGACGAACCGCGCGGGGGATAGGCGAAAGAACGGATTCGCCGCAGAGGCGCAGAGGCGCGAAGTGCCGCAGGGGGGAGCGAGAAGGGGACGGGGGGCGAACCGCAGAGCGCACAGGGGACACCGAGGGAGCGACGGAAGAAGGGGCGGGTGACGGTGGAGACGCCGCGGGGATGGAGGGCTGCGAGCCGATCATATATTGTCCTACGCCCCCTCTCGCCCCCTCTCGGTCCCCCTCCCTCGTCTCTGTGCGCTCTGTGCGCTCTGTGCGCTCGTAGGTTAAAAGCCCATCCCTCTCGCCCCCTCCGTGCGCCTCTGTGGTGAACCGTCACCCGCAAAATATCCATGCACGACTGACTCGACTGAAGGGATAAACCAATGACTACCACACGAGAGCAGCACCCCTACTATAGAGAGACGACCTTCGACGCGCCGCTTGGCAACGGGACGGTGCGGATCGTCACGAAGCCGGGGATCGGTAATTGGGAGCGGATCAGCCCGGCAACGATGCTGCTCGCCGAGGCGGTACAAACGACGCCAGGGGCGCGCATCCTCCTGTTCGGCTGCGGCCACGGCGCACTGGGGGTCGCCTTGGCACGGATCGCGGCGCAGGGGAGCGTCCTCCTCGTCGATGCCAATTACACGGCGACGACGATGGCCGCGCGCACGCTGACCACGAATGGGATCACCAATGCCACGGTAGCGGGCGACCCGGCGGCGATCGAGCCGGGGACGTTCGATGTGGCCGTACTCGAAGCGCCGTCCGGCCGTAAATTCGCTCGCCGCTGGCTGGTGGCCGCGCACGCCGCGCTGAAAGTCGGGGGCCACCTCTACCTCGCCGGACCGAAAGCCGAGGGGATCGAATCGCTGATCGGCGATGCGCGGAAGCTCTTCGGACAGGGCGCGACCCTCACCTATCGCGATCACAACCGGATCGGGGTCGCCACGAAGCAGGCCGACGCCACAGCACCAGCCTGGGCCGCGGAGGCGGGTATCGCCCCGGGTACCTGGCATGAATTTAACACCACGCTGGCCGGTGAACCGTTCCAAATCGCCAGCCTGCCGGGCATCTTCTCGTACGACAGCCTCGATGACGGCACCGCGTTCCTGCTCGACCAGTTGCGCGTGCGTCCCGGCGAGCGTGTCCTCGATATCGGCTGCGGCTGGGGCGCGCTGGGGCTGGCGGCGGCGCGCAAGGGCGCCGGCCAGGTCGATCTGATCGACAGCAGCCACACGGCGATCGCCGCCGCGCGGCGCAATATCGCGGCGGCGGGGCTGACAAACGCCCGCGCCCTGCCGAGCGATGCGCTCAGTGCCGTGATCGGGGAGCGTTACGACCTGATCGTCACCAATCCGCCGTTCCACGCGGGGAAGATGGTCAATTACGATGCTGCGGGAGCCTTCATCGCCGGTGCGCGCGAGCTTCTGACCTCGCGCGGTCGCTTATTGCTGGTCGCGAACGCCTTTATTCGCTACGAACGCGCGATGCAAGAACGGTATGGGACGGTCGAAATCGTCGCCGAAGACCGCCGTTACCATGTCTTGCAGGGATTAATCCGTGAAAAACGGGAATCTGTTGACGTTTCGGAAAACGACGAACGTACTATAACATTGGACGATTGAGCGCGTCAGACCACCCCTGGAATGGCCCGATTGGTCGCCGGAGGGGTTGCATATCGTCAAGACGGGGTGTATCATACGCCAAGTATTGCAGATTACCCCCAAATATGAGTTTTCCGTATTCCACTGCGGAAAATCCCTTTGTAAGCTGTCGGGGGACGGCACAAAGTGGGGCGGGTAGTCACCACGGCGTTTGGCAGGACTCACTAATCGAATCAGGACTTGGCAGGCATCGTCGCCACCGATGCATGTTTTACCACGCAACCAGGCGTGGTCGCTGAGGGGACTTCTTTTACACGTCCCACATTCGCGTCCTGAGTAGTGTTTCCTGAAGCGAAAGGAAAACCGATGCTTTGTCGGCGCCCGCCAGCGTTCCAGCCACGCAGGCAGACGACGATTCAACAATTCATCACCCCGGTACTCCTCATCTTCGCCCTCACAGGCGCGGCCCTTTTCCCCGCGCATAGTGCCGCCGCAGCAGGACCGCGCTACTTCGCCGAAACAGGCCACAATTCACCGGAAATCTTCGCCAACTATTGGGAGGCCCACGGTGGCGCGGCGGCATTTGGCCTGCCGATTACCGAGGCTTACAGCCAAAACGGGCTCACCATTCAATGGTTTGAGCGGGCGCGCTTCGAGCGCCACCTGGCGAATAAAGATACGCCTTTCGAGGTCCAACTCGGCCAATTGGGGCGCGAAATACGCGATGCCGACGCCCCTACCGCCCCGCTGAATGGGCAGCAAAACACGCGCTATTTCATGGAAACCGGCCATAATGTCGCCCTCTTCCTCACCTACTGGACGCAGAATGGCGGCATGATCCGCTTCGGGCTCCCCCTGACCGAAGAAGTGCGCGAACAAAATGCCGCCGACAGCAAGATGTATGTTGTCCAATATTTCGAGCGCGGGCGGCTGGAATACCACCCCGAGAGTAAAGGGACCGCCAATGAGGTCCAGTTGGGCCTGATCGGTGTCGAACGTTACACCGCGATCAAAGCGACCGATCCGGTTGCCGCCGCCGCCGGGGCACCTGTCGCGCAACCGATCGCCGCTTCGGCACCGGCACCGAGCAGCGACACGATCGAGATGCAGATGTGGCGCACGATCAACGCCTATCGCGCCCAGCGCGGGGTGCCGCCCCTCGCGCTCGACCCGCTGATCAGCAAAGCAGCGGAGATCCAGGTCGATGATATGATCGCGAACAACTTCCTCGAACATACCGGCAGCGATGGCAGCCGCCCGATCGATCGGATGCGGCGAGTCGGGGCGCAGGTGCAGTGGGCCAGCGAGAATATCTCGATGGAATGCGCGAAAGACCCGGCCACGGCGGTCAAAAATATCCAGGCATGGATGATCGCCGAGCCCTACGCCGATGGCCTCTACAACCACCACTGGAATATCCTCTACAAGGGCTACAGCCGTATCGGCATCTCCTTCGGCGTCGCCAAGAACGGCTGTTGGGTGATGGCCGAGGGATTCGCCGATGGCAATCCGGCACCGGGGTCGGTGAAGTAAACGCGACGCACGCGAATGAACCGAACGATGGCGCGACGGGGCTCCCCGTCGCGCCATCGCCATGGTCGGGCGACCCTCGTTCGCCGCCACAGCGGGTGGTATCATCCATCGGCGCATCGCGCGGCGTGGCAAGCGGCAAGGCGTGTTGCGCCCGACAACGTGGCAGAAGGACTGGAGTGAGGATGTTCCTGGTCGAGGGCGGGCACCGGTTGAGCGGCACGATCACCGCCGCGGGAAACAAGAACGCGGCGCTGCCGGTATTGGCGGCGGCGCTGCTCACCGACGAACCGGTGACGTTACACAACCTCCCGCGCATCGGCGACGTGGAGACCCTGCTGCAACTCCTCCGCTCGATCGGCGCACAGATCGGCGAACTCGGCCCGAATTCGATCACGATCGAGACGCGCGACATCCGCGTCAGTGACCTCGATCCGCAACTCTGCCAGAAGATCCGCGCGTCGATCCTGCTGGCCGGGCCGCTGGTCAGCCGCCACGGCGCGGTACGCCTCGCGCAGCCGGGCGGCGACAGCATCGGGCGGCGCCGGATCGACACCCATTTCCTGGCCTTACGCGCACTTGGTGCCGAGATCACGATCGGCGACGACGGCGCGATCGAATTCCGCGCCCGCGAGTTGCGCGGTGCCGACATCTTCCTCGATGAGGCGAGCGTCACCGGCACCGAGAATGCGATCATGGGGGCAGTCCTCGCCGCCGGGCGCACCACGATCGCCAACGCGGCGAGCGAACCCCATGTGCAGGACCTCTGCCATTTCCTCAATGGCCTCGGCGCGCACATCAGCGGC
>DATCMP010000151.1:0-7840 GCA_036563365.1 Thermomicrobiales bacterium | reverse complement strand
GTGCCACCGTCGCGCTGCGGCAACTAGGGCTATCGGCGTAAAGCACATCAGTATTCTTCGACTCGCCAATCAGGAAACCCGCCGCCCGATATAGAGCAGATGGTTCGCCATGCCGAGGATCGATGGTTCCGACGCCATGCGGAGCAGCGCAGCGAGCGCGGCACGGTGGCCTGCCGGGCGATCGGCGGCGAGTGCGGGCAGCGCCCCTTGCAAATCCGGCACGAAGCTTTCCGCCGCCAGCAACGTGATCGGATGGAAGCCGAAGCGGGCGAAGAATGGCACAACCTCTTCCGGGCGCACCCCATACCCGCCCGTGAACGCTCCAGGGCGATCGTTGATGAAGACACCGTCAGCGAGGATACGTTCGACAAAACCGGGCTGGCCGAGCAGGTGGCGTTCCGCAGGGGTGGCGATGACACGACGAAGGAAGCCGAGGCGCGGCATCAGCGCGACAAAAACCACGCCGCCCGGCGCGACGACGCGGGCGAGCTCGGCCGCCGCCGCATCACGACCGGCGGGTTCGGTCAGGTGATAGAACGGGCCGAGCGCGAGCGCCGCGTCGAACGCCGCCTCCGGCCAACGCCGGAGATCGCGCGCATCGGCTTCGGTGATCTCCTCGATCTGCTGACGATGTGGGGAGACGGCGATCCGTTCGCGGGCGATTTTGAGCAATTCGGGGGAGAAATCGGACAGGCTGACGCGGTGTCCGCGCTTCGCCAGCCAGAGGCTATAGCGACCGGGACCACCGCCGCTATCGAGCACCCGCGCTCCCACCGGCAGGTAGTGTTCGAGGGCGTGTGTGGTGATGGTGTACTCAAGCCACCCATCGTCGGGCCGTTCCAGACGACCCCACTCGCGCTCACCGAATCCGGCATAGAACGATCGGACGGCGTCGGTCATATGAACAAGAAATCCTTTCTTGACGGTCGTCTCGAGTGGCTGGCGAACCGGTCGGTAAAGCCACCCTCATTCTCACACCCCCGGTCCGGGGTGTCTGCTGTACCATCGGCCCACCTAGCGCTGATCCACAGTGCGCTGCCGTCCTCTTGCCACTTAATCCGGTGCCTATCGCTGGGAGGAGGGCCTGACAAGAGTTACCGTAGGCCGATAACCGCAAGGAGGACGACCAGCAGCGGCGCGACCGCGAGGAGGCTGTCGATCCGGTCGAGCAAGCCGCCGAAACCGGGCAGCCAATCGCCAGCATCTTTGACGCCCGCCTGACGCTTCAGCAGCGATTCCGCGAGATCGCCGAGGCAGCCGCCGAGGCCGATGATCAGGACCACGGCGATGATCGTCGGCAAGGTGAGGGATGGCAGCATCGGCGCGGTCAGCAGCAGCGCCAGCGCCGCGCCGACAAGGTTGCCGACGAGTCCGCTCCAGGTCTTCCCGGGGCTGATCCTGGGCGCGAGCTTGGCCCCACCGACGAGCGAACCGACGACGAAAGCGCAGACATCGCTGACCGCCGTGCCGAAGAGGGCCAGCGTGATCCACCCCTGCCCGGCCTGTGCCAGCGGCACCAGGTGGGCCAGCGTCCAGCCGATCAGCAACGCGCCACAGGCCAGCGGTGCGCCCTGCGCCAGATCATTCGTCTTCCCGCGCAGAATCGGCAACCCGATCGCGACGAGAAGGACCAGGCCGGCCGCCCACTCGGCCCAGCCTGCGATGAAGATCGCGGGGAGGGTGGCGCAGAGGGCGAGCAAGGCCAGCCGATACGGGCCGGTCAGGCCGAGCAACGGTGCCGCTTCGCACGCCGCCACCGTCGCCAGCAAGATCGCCAGCGCCAAGACGCCGACCGGGCCGAAGAGGGTGGGAACACCGTAGAGGAGGGCGAGGGCCAGCCAGGTCAGGTAGCGCCGCGTCAGCAAGCTCTCGCGAAGGCGCTGCATATTGCCGCGCGTCGCCATCACGATCCCAACGCCACCGGCCCCGAATGCCGTTCCCAGCGCGGTCATCAACGTTCCCGCATGGTCCATTAGCGTCCTCCTTCAGCGACACGTCGCTGGATTTGCGGCGCGGTTTCCGACGCGATCGGGGTGGTGTCCGGCTCGTTGGGCCGTCGCAGCGTGGCATCACGCGCAAGGGCCACAGCCCGGTTCAATACGGTCAACCCTAAGCCGGCGATCAACGCCCAGCCCAACACCATGCCCGCGCCCGCAAACCACGGCGCACAACAGCAATAGAACCCGAGCAGTAGCGCGCGATCCGCCTTGCCGAGCGGCCCCTCGTACCGCCGTGCCCCGCCCGCCGCCTGCCCGACGACGCCGAGATAGCTGACGAAGAGGAGGAGCGGCGGCAGGATCCCGGCGACCGGCGCGGGCAACACCCCGCTCGCCACCAAACCGCCGAAGAGGCAGAGATCGGCCAGCCGATCGCCGGTTTCGTTGAGGACCGTTCCCCACGGTCGTGCCGTCCCCGCGCGGCGCGCGATCATCCCATCGAGGGCGTTGCAGGCGATCCGCACGAAGAGGAGCGGCGGCACGAGCAGGACGAGCGGCCCCGATCGCACACCGCCGGTGGCGAGCAGCAGCCCGCCGAGCGCCGCCGCGCCCAACCCCAGCGCCGTGAGCGCGTCGGCGGGAACTCGCGCGGCCACGAGGCGCGCGGCGAGGCGATCGAGGATGGCTTGGAAGCGCGGCTTGATCGCGTACAGGGAAAGGTTCACCGGACACCTCCTGGGATCTGCGCGACGGTCACGGCGAAGAGACCGTGCGGCTCGACGGTGCTCCGCACGTCGACGAAGCTGGCGTCGCGCGCCCAGCCCTCGACGGTGGCGAGCGAACGGACGCCCATGATCCACGGCTCACCGCGATGGTTCGGCAGGGTATTGGCGATCAGATCGAGTTGGGGATGCGTCACCTGCGTGGTGAAGACGAATGATCCACCCGCCGGGAGCAACGCCCACACGCCGCGCATCGAACGCTGGATCGCCGCGTCATCGGTCAGGATCTCGTAGATCCCGGAAGCAATGACGATCTGCGGCTGCGGGGTCAGCGCCGCCAGTTCGTCCCCATCGGTCGCGTCGCCACGGGCGAAGGTAACGCTACCCAAGCCGAGATCACGCGCCAGCGTGCGTCCTTGCTGCTGCCCGGCGGGATCGAGGTCGCGGCAGTGCGCCGAGAGATCACCTTGGTCGTGGTCGGCGAGCATTTCGAGCAGATAACGCCCCGGCCCCGCCGCGATGTCCACGATATGTGTCGGCAGCCCCGCTTCGCGACGGGCCGCGATCAGCCGCAACAACGTCTCCACGAGCAACGTGCGGCGTGCGCGAATGCCGCGCCACCCGATCTGGTTGAGGTACAGCCGATCGATCGCGCGGCCGATCAGCAAATTCCCCTGCGCCTGATTGCGATAGACGTAGTCGAGCATCGGGCCGGAGTCGAAACCGCGACGGTAGCCGAGCGCGAGTCCGCCGCTGAGGCGACCGCCGACGCGGAGTACGGCGCGGGTGAGCCGCCACTGCAACGCGTCGGGATTGACCCGTGGCGCAAGGGCTGCCGAGTTCGTCCGGGCGGTGGTCTGCGTTCCCATTGATGAGCCTCCTTTTTACATACGGCTTGGGCGACAGCACAACGGTTGGTCGAATCGGTTGAGACCGGATCGGGCGGCGCTGACCCCGCGAATAACGTCCCCGTTCTCGCCGGGACGATCGAGCCGTCGATCAACAGCAGCATGACAGAGCGGCGCTACGGCCTGGCTGCGGCGGCACTGCGGTGAAACTACGGGAGCCGAGTTGCGCGTAAGCAGGACCCAAAATTGGCGTACCGAGCGACGATTCCCGTCGGAAAACGCAACCCGAGCGGTGAGGCGTGCTATCATCCCCAGGCGGCAGCTGCCGCCCACATGCAGCACCCGCCTGGCCTAAGGCCAGGTGCGAGAAAGGTCCACCGGATGAGAATCGTCACCAGCGCCCAGATGCGACAGATCGAGCAAGCGGCGTTCGATAGCGGCGTCGCGCAACCCGACCTGATGCGCCGAGCCGGACGAGCCGTTGCCGACCGCGCGCTCGCCACCCTCAACGCCGCGCAGGGCGCACATGCGCTCGTCCTCGTCGGGCCGCGGAACAATGGCGGCGACGGGCTTGTGGCCGCCGAAGCGTTGCTCGAGGCGGGCGTGCGCGAGGTCACCGTCTGGCTCTACGGGCGCGATGGCCTGCAAGGAGCGCCGGTCGCCGCCGATCTCCTCGAACGGGTCACCGTCATCCACGCCGATGCGGCCGACGCGAATACCGCGCTCACGGCGGCGGTGGCGCAAGCCGATCTGATCATCGACGCGATCTACGGGATCGGCGGGCGCGATGAGTTGCCGGATGACCTCATCGCCGCCATGCTGCTCGTCAACGCGCGCAACGCCGACCCGGCGGTCCAACTCGTCGCGCTGGACATCCCAACCGGCGTCAGCGCCGATACCGGGATGGCCGCCGATGCGGCATTCCGCGCCAACCTGACCGTCAGCCTCGGGCGACCGAAAGTGGGGCTCTATCAGCCAGCGGGGATGCGCGCCGTCGGACGGATCGCCATCGAGGAGATCGGCCTCGCGGAAGGTGCATTGCCCGATGAAGCACCGCGTCTGATCGGGCGCGCGGACGCCGCCATCCGCTTGCCTCGCCGCGCCTTCGACGCCCACAAAGGCGATGCGGGCTCGCTGATGATCATCGGCGGTTCGCTCAACTATCTCGGCGCACCGGTCCTGTCCGCGCACGCGGCGCTCCGCGCCGGTGTTGGGCTCCTCAGTCTGGCGGTGCCGCGCAGCATCCTCGGCCCGATCGCCACGCAGGTCCCCGAATCGACCTATCTGCCCCTCCCGGAAGCGGAGTGGGGGACGATCGGGCGCGAGGCAGTCAAGTCGATCGTCGAAGTGCTGGAACGGTACACCGCACTCCAGATCGGCAACGGCCTGGGACGCGACAAGGCGACCGGCGAGTTCCTCGCCAACCTCTTCGCTTTCGCCCAGCGCGACCGCCCCAAAGGTCCGGTCGGCTTCCGCCCGAGCGCCGCCGAAGAGGCGGCGGCGACTGAGGAGTCGCCGGTGAAGGTCCCGGTCCTCTTCGACGCAGACGGCCTCAATCTGCTCAGCGAGGTCGAGAATTGGTGGGAGAGGCTGTCGAGTCTGCAACTGATCCTCACGCCGCACCACGGCGAACTCGCGCGCCTGCGGAAGGTCGAGCGTGCAGCGATCAGCGCCGCGCCGTGGCAGGCAGCCCGCGACGCCGCCCGCGACTGGGGGCAAACGATCGTGTTGAAGGGCGGCTACACCATCGTAGCGACGCCAACCGGCGAACTCTGGGTCGCGCCGCTGGCGAACCCGGCGCTCGCCGCCGCCGGGACCGGCGACACACTGGCCGGGCTGATCGCTGGCCTCCTGGCGCAAGGACTCGCGCCGGATGACGCCGCCATCCTCGGTGTCTGGATCGGCGCACGCGCCGCCGACCTCGCCAGCGCGGAGATCGGTATCCTCCCGCTCGTCGCCGGCGATCTGCCACGCTTCATCGGCCAGGCCATTGTTGAGCTAGAGCGAGGAACAACGTTGGAGTAAAGTACGAACTACGAAGTACGCAGTAGAGATGTGACCTCGTTGTCCAGTTCGTACTTCGTAGTTCGTACTTCGTACTTCACAAAAGGAGTTAAGGATGCTCGTCACTCAGATAATGACGGCCGATATCGCCACAGTCGCGCCGGAGACGCCGATCGCGGAGGTGGCGCGATTGATGGCCGAGGCCGACATCAGCGGCGTCCCGGTGATCAACAGCGCCACGGGCGAATTGCTCGGGATGATCACCGAGATGGAGATGATCGAGCGCCAGGCAAAGTTCGAGATGCCGGCTTACGCGCGCATCCTCGACGCGACATTCGTCATCGCGGAGAAAGACAGCGAAGAGAAGCTGGCGCGAATCCTCGCCACCACGGCAGGCGAGTTGATGCAGAAGACCGTCTACTCGATCCGCGAGGATGCCACGATCGAGGAAGTGGCCTCATTAATGTTCGAGCGTAAGGTCAACCCGGTCCCGGTGATCAGCATGGAGGATCGCCTGATCGGGATCATCAGCCGTTCTGACATCGTGCGGCTGATGGCGGCGGATTTCACCGAGCCGGGCGGCGAGGGCAGTAACGCATAACGGCACGTCCAGGCAACGTAGTAGGCGATGGGTAAGCGAGTGCTGTCCGAGCAGCAACAGGCGAGTGCCACGGCGACGGCGATACTCAACGCTTCGCGCAGGGCGACGCGGGCGGTGGTCGATCTCGATGCGGTCGCGAACAACGTGCGTTACTTCGTTGACCAGACCGGGCCGAGCGCCGGGGTGATGGCGGTCGTCAAGGCCAATGCTTACGGGCATGGCGCGGTGATGGTCGCGCGGGCGGCGGTCGCGGCGGGGGCGCGATGGCTGGCGGTCGCAACCGTTGACGAAGGCTGCCAACTGCGCGCGGAGGGGCTCACCGCGCCGATCCTCGTCCTCGCTCCAAGCCATCCCGATGAGGCCGTCGCGGCGGTACGCGCCGACCTCACCCTGGCGGTGGGCGATCTGGCGCTGGCGGCGGCGGTAGGCGCGGTGGCAAGGGGGCGCGAGGCACCGATTCATGTCGAGGTCGATACGGGGTTGAACCGCTTCGGGATCGCCCACACCGTCGCGGCGGAACAGATCGCCAGGATCGCCGCGCTACCCGGCGTGCGGATCGATGGTGTCTACACCCATTTTGCCACCGCCGACGAGGCCGACCAACACTTCCACGACGAGCAGCAGGCGCGATTCGAGGCGGTCATCGATCTCCTGAACCAGCGGGGAATCACCGTGCCGCAGATTCACCAGGACAACAGCGCCGGGGCGATCGGCGGGCCTGGAACGCGCGCCACGTTGATCCGCCCCGGTGTGGCGCTCTACGGGATGTCGCCGTCCGACGAGGTACCGGCCCCGCCCGCGCTGCGCCCGGTGCTATCGCTTCGCAGTCGTGTCGCGCGCGTCCTCGATCTCGCCCCCGGCGACACGGTCTCCTACGGACGCACCTTCGTCGCCACCCATCCGATGCGTGCCGCCCTGATCCCACTCGGCTACGCCGACGGTTATCGCCGGAGCCTCTCCGCGCGCGGCCAGATGCTCCTGGGCGGGCAACGCGTGTCGGTCCTCGGGCGGGTCTGCATGGACCAGACAATCATCGCCGTGCCCCCCGGCGTCCCGGTGGCGATCGGCGATGAGGTCGTCGCGATCGGTGCCCAGGGCGATGCGCGGATCAGCGCCGACGAACTTGCAGCCCTTGCTGGTACGATTCCCTACGAGATCGGCACCGGAATCGGTGCCCGCGTCCCGCGACACTATCTGCGCGGGGGTCGCCTCATCGCGATCGAGACGTTCAATGGTTTGTGTGAGCTTGAAGAGTGAGTGCTCAGGTTAGAGGTGTGTGAACCTCTCCCCGCCGCTGCGGCGGCGACCCTCCCCTGAAGCGAGAGGGTGAGACAGGGGTCAGAAGAGCCGGTAGCAGGTAGCCCCTCTCCGAGAATTGGGAAAGGGGGTGCCGCCCGCAGGCGGCGAGGGGGAGGCCGCTCCTCCCCCAACCTATACAGACCCCACCATTGAGTAAAGGGTATCTGCCGATGACCACGCGCCGCATGACACGACCGCTCATCACCTGCTGTGCCTTGCTTCTGGCGCTCGCCCCGATCCTGGCGCTGCCGCGTGCCAGTGCGGCGGCGCCGGGTGGGGGGACAATCTTCGTCCAGCAGACCGGTCACACACTTGGCGCACCGTTTCTCGAGTACTGGCGGTCGGGCGGCGGTTTAATGCGCTTCGGCTACCCGATCTCCGACGCCTTCACCGAGCGCAGCGCCGTCGATGGCAAAGAGTACCGCACCC
>DATCMP010000137.1:0-6651 GCA_036563365.1 Thermomicrobiales bacterium | reverse complement strand
AGCGACGTCTCGATCCCTTCTTCCCTTCCCCTTGCCGATGTAGTACGCTCACGTCGTGTTGGCGTGCTCACGCCGGGCGGGATGGTGCCGCTCGGGCCGGTGAGCTACTGAGGGAGGCTGCGCCGTGACTGCGCCGATCGTGGCGTCGATCGTGGATCGCAAGGCGACCGTTTGGGCCGAAGAGGTGGAACGCCTCCGCGACCTCTTCGGTGCACCGCGGAATCCGACCCTGTTCCCGCAACACTTCCTCGCCGCGACCTTCCCGAAGATCGGCGGGCAACTCGTACGCTTCACGCAGGAGGGGCGGTTGATCGCGGTCGGGTCGCTTTTCCCGCGCGGCGTGCAAGAGGGGCAGCGGATCTATACCCTGCGGTTTCACCCCTTGCAGAGGGGCGAGGGCGACACCTGGGTGCGCCCGCTGCTCCGTGAGATCGGCGCGATCCTCGGTGGCGCGCGGATCGTCTTCTACGATCCGACGCAGCCGCACCCGTTCGAGCGCACCAGTCAAACCCTGCCGGATGGCCTCGATATCGGCAAGCCGGATGAAGCGGAGGCGAAGACGATCCGCCGTTTGCAAGAGACGATCTGGGGAGCCGAGCCCGACGCGCTGTACCCCGCAGACCTCCACTCGGTCGGCTTCGGTGCGGGTACCACCCTCGTCGCGCGGAAGGGCGGCGAACTCGTCGGCTTCCTCTTCGGCTTCTTCCGCTTCAAGGGCTCCCCGTTGCCCGCCGCTTGGGATGCCCGGTATGGTGGTCATCTGCGGCTGGAATCGCAACTGCTCGGTGTCCTGCCGCATGTCCGCAAGCAAGGGGTCGGGTTCCTGTTGAAGCGTGCCCAGGCCGAGGACGCGCGCAGGCAAGGGATTGGGATTGTCAACTGGACGGTGGACCCGCTGCAATTCAGCAATGCCGTCCTCAACTTCGGGCGTCTTAAGGCCCTGGCCTTCGATTTTTATCCGACCCATTACACTTTCCGCAATGAGTTGAATCAGGTCGCCGCCTCGCGCTTCGGTATCACCTGGCTCGTGCAGACCGCGCGCGTGCGAGTGACGCTGGAAGAGGAGGTCGGCGCGTCGATCGTCGATCTGGCCGGTAATGCCGCGATCCCGCGCGTCAACGTTGGCAGCGTGATGCCACGCCTCGATGCCGATGCGCCGATGATCGCGATCGAAGTACCCGCCAACTGGACCGCCGTGCAGCGCGATGATCGCGAACTGGCCCTGCGTTGGCGGGAGACGACCGACCGCGTCTTCGCGCATTATCTCGGCTGTGATCTTGGCCGCTATGCCGTCACCGGTGTCGGGCAGGATGGCGATGTGCGCTTCTTGTTGGCCGAGCGGGTCACGCCCGAGTTTTTGGCAAAGTACGGCGAAACATAGTAGAACAGGTGCTATCGACGCACAGGCGTACGTCATCGGGGCGCTCGTTCGCGCTCGTTCGCGCTCTTTGGCGACGCATCGCAAGAGGATGGGGAATGAAGATCGAGCGAGTCGACCTGCTGATCGTCCGTCAGGAGTTGGTGCGCTCGTTTGCGACCAGTTCCAGTCAGCGGACCTATCAGGAGCATATCCTGGTCAAGGCATATGCCGATGGACTGATCGGATGGGGGGAGGCGGCCAGCCCGATCGATCCGTATTATTGCGAGGAGACGACCGAAACCTGCTGGCATATCCTCAAAGATTTCCTGGTCCCCGCCGTCCTTGGTCGGGCGTGGGAGACGATCGAGGAGGTGCTGGCCCCGATCCGCAAGGTGAAGCGGAATAACTTCGCCAAGGCGGGGCTGGAGATGGCCTGCTACGATCTGCTCGCGCAGGCGGCGGGGCAACCGCTCCATGAAACGCTGGGCGGCACGCAGGCGGAGATCCTCTCCGGCGTCAGCCTCGGGATCGAGCAGGACACCGGCAAGCTGTTCGCGCTGATCGATCAGTTCCTCGGCGAGGGCTATCGCCGGATCAAGCTGAAGATCGGGCCGGGCCGCGACGTGGATGTGATCGGCAAGGTCCGCGAGCGGTATCCCGATCTGCCGCTGATGGCCGATGCCAATTCGGCGTATCGCCTCAGCGATCTGCCGATCTTGCAGCAACTCGATCAGTTCGGGCTGATGATGATCGAGCAGCCGCTGGCTCACGATGACATCATCGACCATGCCACCCTCCAGGCTGGCTTGCAGACGCCGATCTGCCTCGATGAGTGTATCCATACCGCCGAGGACGCCCGCAAGGCGCTCGACCTGGGCAGCGGTCGGATCATCAATATCAAGGTGAGCCGACTCGGCGGGTTGGCAGAGGCGAAGAAGGTCCACGACCTGTGCCTCGCGCGCGGCGTGCCGGTCTGGTGTGGCGGGATGCACGAGTTCGGCGTCGGGCGCGCGGCGAATGTGGCGATCAGCAGTTTGCCGGGCTTCACCCTGCCCGGTGACATCTCCGGCTCGGACAAGTATTACGCGACAGATATTGTCGATCCGCCGATCCTGGCGACCAGGGGGGCGATCGCGGTGCCAACCGGCCCCGGCCTCGGCTTCGCTCCGAACGAGGAGCGGATCAGGCGCGGCACGATGCGGTCGCTGACCCTGACGGCGTAGCCGCGCGACCGCCAATGCAGGCAAGCGTATGGAGGAGACTGTGCCCGATTACCTGAGCTATTTCCAGCGGCATCAGGACGAGATGCTCGCCTTCCTGACCCGGATGGTGGAACACGAGTCGCCGACCTTCGACAAGGCGGCGGTCGATCGTTATGGCCTCTTCGTGTGCGAGGCGTTCCAGGGCATCGGCGCGACGGTCGAGACGATCCCGCAGGCGGAGTATGGCGATCACTATCGGCTGACGATCGAGCCGCAGGGGGGCACAACCGAAGAGGGGCAGATCACGATCCTCTGCCACCTCGACACCGTCTGGGCGATCGGCGAATTGCCGATCCGCACCGAAGGCAACAAGATGTATGGCCCCGGTGTCTACGACATGAAGGGCGGCACCTTATTGGCGCTCTATGCCCTCCACGCCCTCGCCGAACTGGGCCTAGCACCGCGACGACGGGTCGTCGTCCTGCTGACGAGCGAGGAGGAGATCGGCAGTCCGACATCGCGCGCGGTGATCGAGGATGAGGCGCGACGCAGCACCTACGTTCTCTGCCTCGAAGCGCCGATGAGCCCGCACGGCGCACTGAAGACGGCGCGCAAAGGGGTCGGTCGGTTCACGCTGACGATCGGCGGGCGCGCGGCGCACGCTGGCGTGGACCCGACGAAGGGGATCAGCGCCGTGACCGAACTGGCGCACCAGATCCTCGCGCTGAACGCGCTGAACGATCACGCGGTCGGGACGACCGTCAATGTCGGTCGGGTCAGCGGCGGTACGCGCGCGAATGTTGTCCCCGCCGAGGCAACTGCGGAGATCGATCTGCGCGTCTCGACCCTGGCCGAGGCCGACCGGGTTATCCCGGCGATCCTCGCGCTCAGCCCCACCCTGCCCGGCGCGACGGTGTCGATCACCGGCGGCCTCAATCGCCCGCCGATGGAGCGCACCGCCGCGATCGGTGCCTTGTTCGAGCATGCGCGCACCCTCGGCGCGGCGTTCGGCCACGAGGTCACCGAGACCTCCACCGGTGGGGGGAGCGACGGCCAGTTCGCCGCCGCACTCGGCATCCCCACCCTCGATGGGCTAGGGATCGTCGGCGACGGTGCGCACGCGCTGACCGAGCATATCCTGATCGACTCGCTGGCACCGCGCGGTGCGTTGCTCACCGCCCTGCTGCACACGCTGTAGCGTCGCGCCCTACCCGAGCGGCGGCACGGCAAACCGCCGCTGCCGTCGCTGCCCTGTTCGCTCCCACAATGCGCGCCACGGCACGAAGGTGAGTAGGAATGGGACGAAGATGATCAGGGCCGAGAGGGTGCTGCGGAACTCGACCGTGGATGCCATCCGCAGCGGCAGGTAAAACTGGAAGACATACGAAAGACTCGCGCCGACGCAGAGGATGATGACGCGCCAGCCGTGCCGCTGTGATGAGAGCGCCGCCACGACCGCAACTGCCCAGGCACAATACCAGGGCACGAAGAACGGCCAGAGGGCGAGCAGCAGGAAGATCGCCCGCGTCGCGCCGATGAGCAGCCTGCGGTCATCCCCCGGCGTGCGCCAGACGATGATGGCGTAGCCGATCAGCAGCGCGAGCACAATTGACCCGCGCGTGATGTCACCGGCCGGTCGCGGCGGGATCCGCCACTCCAGCATGATTCGCGCGATATGGCCCAAGCTCGAATAATAGTGACTCGACTCCTGCACCGGCCCGAAGGTGGCCGCGCCTGCCCAAAATGGCCCGAGGCAGCCCACGACGATCACCGCTGGCAGCCAGAGAAGGCGCGTCGCCTCGCGGGCGCGGGCCGCCCAACTGCCGAGCGGCGCGAGGCGGTGCCAGAGGAGGAGTGGCAAGGCGATCAAGGCGACCGACTTCACCATCGCGGCCAGCGCCAGCGCCGCGAACGCCAGGCGGACACGGCCCGTGAGATAGAGCCAGATGCCGAGCAGCAGTCCCGCCAGCATCAGGACGTCGTTGTGACCCGCCCCAGTAAACTCGAAGAGGACCAGGGGGTTCCAGAGCCAGAGGACGGTACCGGCCAATGGCGATTGTCCGCGCGCGCGCAAGATCGCCCAGATCAGGGCACCGCAGGCCAGATAGCCGCCGAAGGCGAGCATCTTGAAGAAGTAGACGCTCCAGAAGAGATCGCCATTGGCGAGCCGTGCCAGCCCGCCGCTGATCAGCAGCCAGACCGGCCCATAAGGCGAGGTGTAATCGGGCCAATTCGCATACTGGAAGAGGGGGTCGCTGGAGAACGCGGATGGGGGGAATTTATACGGATTCGCCCCGTAAATCCCCAGGGTGCGCCCGCAAGAGATGTAGTAGAAAAGGTCGCGCGAGGTCAGCGGCATCGTCAGCATCAGCAGGAAACCGAAGATGGCGGGCGGGAGGAGCGCCAAGGCGTGCCCCACCCGGCCCTGCGCCGCCCACGCCGCCCGCCAGGCGACGATAGCAAGGGTGAACAGTATCCCGATCCCCAGCAAATAAACAATCAGCGAGCCGTAGCTCTGGCCGAGTGCGCCGAAAATGTAGATACGCGGTTTGAGGACGTGTTCGGGCAGGAACGCGACGAAGACGAGGTAGGCAACATAGATGAGGCCGCTACCGACTGTCGCCGCGATCAGTTGGCGAACTGCCGAGAGTTCATCGGCGCGTTGGATCGTCCCGGTGGCGAATTGATGTTCGACCGTCTCGCCGAGCGACGCTGTAGCCACCCTCACCCTCGCACCGACACGCAGAATAAAAGTCGCGCCCCGAAAAACCGAGGAGCACGCTCGACCGGTCTGGCAAATGCATGGGGGGGAGTATAGTGGTTCATGGAACGGTTGGCGAATAGCGGAAAATACCGACTGGGCGTTGGCTATTGCCCCGGTGCCTCCCGTTGACCGCCGACGCAACGGGCCACATGGATACGCGCGGCGCCAATCCCCATCGTTTCTTGGATCGCCAGCGCGACTCCCGCCGACTCGACCATCGTGTAGAGGGTCGGCCCGCTGCCGCTGGGGAGGACGAATGGTGCCCCGGCCCGGATGAGCCGTTCGCGCCAGTCGGCGAGGGCGGGGAAGAGGCGTTCGAGCGGCGTGGCGAAGCTGTTGACGAGCAGCGTCGGGTCGAGGGGCAACCCCTGGCGCAAGCGCTCCGCTTGCGCCAGCGTGCGCGCGCCATCGCCGAAGTCGCGCGGGGTGAGCGCGGCGTAGAGGCGACGGGTTTTGTCTGCGGGCAGGGCGATCGTGGGGGTGAGGGTGACGAACCAGCACGGGCGGAGCGGCGGCAGCGCGATCAGCGCCTCACCGATGCCACTCGCTAAAGCCGTGCCGCCGCGCAGGAAAAACGGCACATCGGCCCCGAGTCTCGTCGCGAGTGCGGCGAGTTCGGCATCGGTCGTCGGTAGGTCCCAGTGATCGCGCAGCGCGCGAAGGGTCGTCGCGGCGTCGCTGCTTCCCCCGCCCAGGCCCGCCGCGACCGGGATCCCCTTGTCGAGGGCCAGGGTCGCGCCGTCGGCACAGCCGGTCCGGGCGGCGAGCGCGCGGGCCGCCCGCAGGATCAGGTTATTCTCACCGCCGAGTGTGGGGTCGGCGGTGAGGGTCAGTTCGCCGGGTGCTGCTGTCGCGACGGTGATCTCGTCGTAGAGCGCGATCGTCTGGAAGATCGTCACCAACTCGTGATAGCCATCCGGGCGGCGGCCGATAATCTCCAGGCCAAGGTTAAGCTTTGCGGGGGCGCGGTGGCGCGCGATCGCTCGGTTCATCGGGGCAACAGCGGCGCGAGCGTGCCGTGGAGCGCCAGCCACTCCGCGACGTCCAGCGTCTCCGCGCGGCGCGTCGGGTCGATCGCCGCTGCGTTCATGGCGGTGGCGAGGGTGGCCTTGTCGAGCGCCAGACCCGCCGCCAGGCTGTTGCCGAGTTGCTTCCGTTTCTGGCCGAAGCCCGCGCTGACGATCGCGAAGAAGGTTGGGATCGCCTCCTGCGGGAGTGGCGGCGTGTCGTGGATCACGACACGCAGGACCGCCGAATCGACGCGCGGGCGCGGGATGAACGCGCCGGGGTCGATCCGCAGCGCGAGCGAAGCGGTGCCGTAGAAC
>DATCMP010000133.1:0-1629 GCA_036563365.1 Thermomicrobiales bacterium | reverse complement strand
CCACCCACGCCCAAACTAGCCACAGGGCCTCCAACCATCATCCTCCCCGCCCCCTCCGTGTCTCCGCGACTCTTGTTCCATCCCCTTCACCCCTGTCGATCTGCCCGATCCCCGTTCGTATAGAAGGTGAGCAGGCGACGGGGGTCGCCGCCGGATACCGAAAGGAGCCCGAGATGAGGAAGATCGTGGTCGTCAACAACCTGACGCTCGATGGCGTGATGCAAGCGCCCGGTCGGCCCGACGAGGACACGCGCGGCGGCTTCGCCCACGGCGGCTGGGCGCGCCCATATAACGACGCGGTGATGGGCCAGGCGATGGGCGAGCGGATGGCCGGGGAGAGCGACCTGCTCCTCGGGCGGCGGACCTACGAAGATTTCGCCGCCTTCTGGCCCACACAGACGAACAACCCGTTCACCGCCGTCCTGAACGGGCGCCGGAAATACGTCGCCTCGACCACCCTGGTCGCGCCCCTCCCGTGGGAGAACTCGACCCTCCTCGTGGGCGACGCCGCCGACGCGGTGGCGGCGCTGAAGGGCGAGCAAGGCGCGCCCCTCACGATCCTCGGCAGCGGCGCGCTGATCCAGGCGCTCCAACGTCGGAACCTGATCGATGAATACCTGCTGCTGATCCATCCGCTGGTCCTGGGGGCGGGCGGTCGCCTCTTCCCCGAGGGGGTCGCGGCCGCCCCGCTGCGGCTCGTCGGCAGCCTGACCACGACCACCGGGGTGCTCATCGCGACCTACCAACCGGCCTGACGCTTGCGTGCAATACTGCCAGCAAGGCTTCTACAAGACTTCTATCTACAAGACTTCTAATGGAGGGGATGACGATGACAGCGCACCATGCACCCGCCCCAGAAACCCAAATCCTGCTGACCGGACTGGCGCTCGGCGAGTCGCCGCGCTGGCATGATAGTCGGCTGTGGTTCGCCAACTGGCTGGCCCAGGAGATCATCGCCGTCGATCCCGCGGGCAACCGCGAGGTGATCCTGCATGTGCCATTCGCCGCGATCCCCTACTCGATCGACTGGCTCCCCACCGGCCAACTGCTACTCTCCTCGTCGAGCGAGCGCCCCCTGTTGCGCCAGGAGCCCGACGGATCGCTGGTGGACCACGCGGGGGCGGACCTCGCCACGCTGTCGCCGAGTTTTAATGAGCTGGTGGTCGATGGGCGCGGCAATGCTTACCTCAACGGCGCGGATTTCTCGGCGCTCGGCGAGGCGGGGGCCAGCGCCGGGGTGCTCGTCCTGGTGACGCCCGACGGCGCGTCCAGGGTGGTCGCCGACGGCTTCGCCTTCCCGAATGGGATGGCCGTCACGCCCGACGATGGCACGCTGATCGTCGCCGATTCGTATGGCAAGCACCTGCTCGCCTTCACGATCGACCCGGATGGCGGCCTCTCGGGGCGGCGCGTCTGGGCCGACCTGGGCGACGGCACCCCGGACGGGATCTGCCTCGACGCCGAGGGGTGCGTCTGGTATGCCGACGTGCCGAACCGGCGCTGCGTGCGCGTCCGCGAGGGCGGCGCGGTGTTGCAGACGATCGACCTCGATCGCGGGGCGTTCGCCTGTATGCTCGGCGGCGACGATGGCCGGACACTCTTCATCCTGGCGGCGGAGTGGCACGGCTT
>DATCMP010000132.1:0-1819 GCA_036563365.1 Thermomicrobiales bacterium | reverse complement strand
GATCCAGGCGATCAGGATGGCAATGAACATGAGCCAGGGGAAGCGCACGTCGTTTGGATCGAACAGGTGCATCGATCTCTCTTCATATTCGTCGGTTGATCATACGTTTGTCTAAAGGGCGTCGCTTATCCCCGCACGACGCATTTCCTATGCCAGGTAGAGCCCGAGAGTCCTATCACGTTTCGCGGTGATCTCCCACAAGGGGCGTGCGCCGCGGGACCGGGGGGCGCAGCGGGGCCAGTTCGGCTGCTACACTGCCGGGTATCGAGGTATCGGCGAAGGGCGGCGAACGCGAGGTGGCGACGATGATCGAGGCGCGACGGGTTGGCCCGGACGAGACCGGGCTGGGGGCGGTGTTGAACCCGCTGCTCGATGAGGGAACGTACTGGGACGACGAACAAGCCCGGCTGTTCCTGGCCGACGGGAATAATGCGCTCTTTCTGGCCGAAGAGGATGGCGCGGCGATCGGGTATGCGACGGCGAACCGACTGCAACGGTTCGACAATCGGCGCGCCGAGGTGCTGCTCTACGATATCGGCGTCGAGGAGGCGTCCCATCGGCGCGGGGCGGGGCGGGCGCTGATCGCCAGGGTCTTGGACTGGGCGCGGGAGGTCGGCGCGGAGAATGTCTGGGTGTTAGCCGACGCGGATGACGCGCGGGCCTGCGCCTTTTATGCCGGGACTGGCGGGGAGCAGTTCGTCCCGAACTCGACGATGTTCACCTACATGCTCACCGATAGCGCAGGGTAACCGGGGAGGGCACCGGTACGGCGATGGCTGTGCCTTATTCCCTATCGTCGGCGATGCCGGGGCTGCCTATCCGGTTTACCGCGGCGTCCCGGTTCTCCTCGGCGCGGAACGGTTCAGCGCGCCGGAAGGAGGGCCGCGCGTGACGCGCGGTCACTTTCCGCCAGGGGCTATGCTCGACTCTCCGCAGTCCGAAAGCGGCGTTATTTGGGCGGGGGTTCCTGCCGCAATTCGTGCGCCCCGGCCAGGGCCATACCCCCACGTAGATATTGCTGTGCCGGTTCCCGCTGGTGGCGATGGGGCCAGTTGGTCATATGCGCTGCGTGCGGCGCGGGGCGAGTCGGTTGCGGCGGTTGACCGGCCATGTTTTCGTCGGGATCGGCCTGCGGACGGCGTTGCCGAATCGCCATTGCGGTGTTCCCCATACGCCTTCCGGTCGTTGGCGTACCGCGTGCGAAGGGGCTACCATAGCGCACCATCGTTCTGAAGTGTATCGCATACGCACGATCCGGATATCTTGCGGACGCCACCGAGCGGTGGGGGGCATATCTGCGTGCGCTCGTAGCAATGGGGATGGGGGGAAGCGATGTCGCGAGCATTCCGTAATAATGGTCTGTCGGTGGTTTTGTTGGTCCTGTTCGCGCTCTCGCTCGTCGGGCAGAGTTTGGCCGGCGAGCGGGTCTATAACGCCGATCAGCGGGAGCATGGACAACCTACCGTCGGCTTCGCTGCGTATTTGCTGACGGGGCATTTTGTCGAGGCGGTCTTCGAGAACTGGGAGAGCGAGTTTCTCCAAATGGGGCTCTACGTGCTGCTGACCGCCTATCTCTTCCAGAAGGGCTCGGCGGAGTCGAAGGATCCCGACGGACACGATCCGGTGGATGATGATCCGCGTCTGGCCCAGGGCCGACCCGATGCGCCCTGGGCGGTGCGGCGCGGTGGTGCCGTGCTGAAGGTCTACGAAAATTCGCTGGCGATCGTGTTGTTGCTTCTCTTCGTGATCTCGTTCACGCTCCACGTCGCGGGGGGGGCGCGAGTGTATAACGAAGACCAACTGGCGCATGGCGGGCAGA
>DATCMP010000131.1:0-2005 GCA_036563365.1 Thermomicrobiales bacterium | reverse complement strand
CTATCAACGGTTGACAGGCTGCGGCAGGAAGAGTTCCGTCGGCGGGGCATGCGGGTCGCTGCGGCACCGGGTCGGAGACTATAGGCGGATGGCCCGGTGCCGCTAGCGACTCTTCCGCTGCAATGGCGAGGGCAATTTATTGTGCTGGTCGGGTGCCGAGCGTCACTTGCACGACTTGCTCCTGACCGCCACGGTTGATCGTCAGTGCCACCTGGTCCCCAGGGCGGTAGCGTGTCGTGAGCGCGTCTTGCAACTCCCGCTGCGTCGGCACGTTCACATCGCCGATCCGCGTGATAATGTCGCCTTGTTGCAAGCCGGCCTGGGCCGCCGGTGACCCCGGCGAGACTTGCACGACGGCGACGCCGCTAGAAGTGGGCAAGCCGAGCGCGGCGGCATTTGACGCGGTCACCGATCGCAGCCCGACGCCGAGATAGCCGCGTGTGACCCGACCGGTATCGCGCAATTGCTGGATAATCGGCCGCGCACCGTCGCTGGAGATCGCGAAGTTGATCCCCTGGGCCTCGGAGGAACCGAGGGTGTTGATCCCGACAACCTCGCCGCGCAGGTTTACCAGCGGTCCGCCGGAATTACCGGGGTTGATCGCCGCGTCGGTCTGGATCAGGTCGTACAGCGTCGGGCCAACCGTGTTCGGCTGCTCGCCGGGTTCCTGCTCCTCGCGCCCGGTCGCGCTCACCACCCCGGCGGTGACGGTCGGGCCGCCGGGCAGCGCCAGGGCGTTTCCGATCGCCACCACCCATTCCCCGGGCCGCAGGGATGACGAACTGCCGAACGGCACGGTCGGCAAGTTCTGCCCGGTGATGCGGATAACCGCGAGATCGGTCTGCGGATCGCTACCTACCAGTTGTGCATCGAACGTCCGGTTATCGGGCGGTGGCAGCTGCACCCTCAAGGACTGCGCCCCCGCCACGACATGATTATTCGTCACGATGATGCCGCTCGGATCGATGATGAAACCGGTCCCGGCCCCCTGCGGCACTTGCTCGCTGGACGAACCCTGTCCCGCTTGCCCCCCTTGACCGGGGAGTTGACCGCCCTGGGCGCGGCCCTGCACGAGATTCAGGACGAGGACGGTGGCGGGGCGGACTTTATCCGCCACCCCCGCCACATCGGGGAATGCAGCCGAAGCCCCGGTCGGGGACGCCGTACGGGTCGCCGTGGCGGCGCTCGCACTCGCAGGGGCGGCGGATCCGGTCGATTGACTCACCGGCCCAACGCCCCCGCCCGGCGCGGCGCTAGACTGCCCGCCGCTGGCCGCCACCCTGGTCGGCGTCGTCCCGGTTGTGGTGGTCGGGGCGCTGGTCGGGGGTGTGGACGGGGCTATCGATGGAGCGACGGTAGCGGTACTGCCGCTACCGCCCCCGACGCTACAACTCCCGAGGGTCAGCACCAAAAAGGCCGCGCAGAAGATCGTATACAGGGATGGCCGTCGTTGCATAGCTCACCTTTTCTGTCTCTTGTAATGCCATTGAGGTCGCAGCCTATCGTGGCAATCGTGCATATAGCGCCAGTATGGTACTGGCGCGGTTTCGGAAAGAGAGAAGCGCAGCGGATCCCCAAGTGCTGGCTCGCGGAATGTGTCGGCTGCAGAACCGGGTGGCTGAACACCTTCGCCACCAGTCAGGCCGTATCTCGGTCACCCGGTTGGTCTTTGCAGACGCCGTGCCATCCGAGGGCAAAAACCCACCCTTAGCCCTCCTCGTTTACCGGTCACTTGACGTTATTCACTCTGCCATCGGCGATCCGCGGCTTGGAGTAATACACGGCTGTCCACGCCGCACAGCTTAATCGCGCGCGAATGGGACGAACGAAAACATGGCTACGCAGCGAAGTACAAGGCGCGTAACCCTGCTATTCACCCGGTTTTCGGGGCTTTTACCATCGTCCGCCATGCTCGCAGCACCGTACCTCATGCACGGCACAGTCAGGGGAGCAAGGATCATGCGCGACGATGGCGGTGCGACATCGGACCCGGCGACCGTAGAAT
>DATCMP010000114.1:0-2108 GCA_036563365.1 Thermomicrobiales bacterium | reverse complement strand
CCACCCCACGCCAACGAGCAAAATAGAGCGATTGAGTTCCCACTCTCCATTTTCTCTCGCTGTGCGCGCTGTGGTTAAGATCCCGTCCTTCTCGTCCCCGCTCTGCGTCACTCCTTCTTCCTCCGCGTCTCTGCGTTCAATCCCCTTCTTCGCTTTTCGCCTCTGCGGTCCTCTGCGTCTCTGCACCTCTGCGGTGGTCGTCCCCTCCCCTTCACTCATCAATGCCCCCCGTTGGACGACCACTGATCACACAACCCGGTTGACCAACCATCGCCGCGCCTATCCCATCAGCCCGACAATGGCACGGTTCATGCACCCTTTCCTTGTTGTTAACCGCCCCGTGCGGCTACAATGAGAGCCACATCTTCGCCCATATCTCCCGCTCTCGCTGGCCGATTATTCACCGGAGTGCGCTGATGGCCGTTTCGACCCAATCGCTGCGCCGCGCTCGTCTGACAACGGATAGGACCGACGATGCGCCGAGACCGGTGAACATCCTGGCGATCAGCGATCACGTCGATAATTTGGTCTACAGCCAGAATATCCGCGACCGCTTCAAGGACGTGGATCTCGTCATCAGTTGCGGCGACCTGCCACCGAATTACCTGGAATATATCGTCAGCAGCCTCAACGTCCCGGTGATGGGGGTGCGCGGCAACCACGATCACGGTCGCGCCTTCGACGCCGTGCCGCGCGGCTCGCTCGGCCCCGGCACGATCGATCTCCACGGTCAGGTCATCGAGTCGAACGGCCTGCTGATCGCCGGGCTCGAAGGGTCGCTCGACTACAACCGCGGGCCGCACCAGTACAGCGAGAGGGGGATGCGCCTCCAGATCGCGCGCTTGCTCCCGCAACTCCTGCTGAACAAACTCCGCTACGGGCGTTACCTCGACATCCTCGTCACCCATGCCCCGCCGCGCGGCATCCACGACCAGCCCGATCGTTGCCACCAGGGCTTCGCGACCCTACGCGACTTCATGGAACGGTTCCAGCCCCGCTACCTCCTCCACGGCCACATCCACCTTTACGACCGCCAGACGATCACCCGCACCGAGTTCGGCAACACGACCGTCCTCAATGCCTACGGCTACCGCGAATTGCGCGTGCCGGTGCTGGCAGAGGCCGCCGAAGCCGTTGCCGTCGTGAGCAAGTAAGGGTATCTCACCCTCCCTTGTCGGGGAGGGTCACCGCAGTAGCGGTGGGGAGGGGTTAAACCTCACACGATCGTATACCCGCCATCGATCGGCAGCGTCACGCCGTGGATCATGTCGGCCTGATCGCTGAGGAGATAGGCGACCGCGTGCGCCACATCGCGCGGCTGGGCGAAGCGCCCGAGCGGGATCCGGGCGCGCAGCGGATCGCCCTTCGCCGGGTCGCCCCAGGCCATCGCGCCCATCTCGGTCAGCGTCGCGGTCGGGTTAACAGCGTTGACGCGGATCTGGTGCGGCCCTAGTTCCAGAGCCATCACCCGCGTCAACTGGTCCAGCGCCCCCTTCGAGGCGCAATAGGCCGCGTGATCCGCCAGGGCGATCAGCGACGCCTGCGACGACAGATTGACGATCGCCCCGCCCCGTCCGCGCGCGATCATCCCCGCCGCCACCACCTGCGAGACGACCAGCACCGCGCGCACATTGATCGCCATCACCGCATCGAACGCTTCCGGTGTCGCTTCCAAGAACGGCTGCAAGATCGAGATCCCGGCGTTATTGACCAGCAGATCGATCGGCCCAGCCCCGGCCACCGCCTCGCGCGTCGCCGCTACATCGGCGAGATCGGCGACGATCGTCTCCGCGCCCGTCTCCGCCGCCAGCGTCGCCAGATCGTCAGCGCCCCGCCCGAGCGCCACGATCGTCGCGCCGGACGCCGCGAGCAACGTCGCGATCTCCCGCCCGATCCCCCGCCCCGCCCCCGTCACGAGCGCCCGCTTGCCATCGAACCGAATCTCCACGGCGATCCTTTCACACGGGGGATAGAGGGGGGCGCGGGTTGTGCGCGCGCATCTCCTTATCCTATGCGCGGCGGTGGCTGGCGGCTAAAGCCGCGCCTTATGGGCCTGCGAGCCACGAAGCCCGCCTACGCGGGCTGGGTTCGCTTCGGACATGCACCTC
>DATCMP010000105.1:0-3067 GCA_036563365.1 Thermomicrobiales bacterium | reverse complement strand
CGCGTAGGGGACGCCGTCGCGGATCGCCCATTCCATCGAGTTCATGTCGTAGCCGAGCGCGCGACAGAGCTTCAGCGATTGCTCCGTGATCAGCTGGCCCATCTCCGGCGAGAGGTGTTCGTGATCGAGGTGGTAGCGGCGTTCGCCCGGATCGTAGCGGGTCGCCAGCACGTTCTCCTGCCCGAGGACGATGCAGCGGACGAAGTGATCCCACTGGATGAACTCTTGCAGGATCATCGTCAGCAGGCCGGAGTTGTTGTAATTTTCCCAAACCTCTTCGATCGTGTTGCAGACGTAGACCTCTTTCCACCCGCCGCCGTGCGCGTCCTTGAGGATACAGGGGAGGCCGATGTAGTCGATGATCGCCTGCCAGTCGAGCGGATAGGCGAGGTTCCGCAGGCTCTCGTCGTGTTTGATCCCGGGGACATACTCCTTGTTCGGCAGGGCCAGCGTCTTCGGTGAGGCGATGCCGAGGCTGGTGGCGAGCGCCGCGCCGAAGAGCTTGTCGTCGGCGGTCCACATGAACGGATTGTTGACGATCGTCGCCCCCTGGAGCGCCGCCTGCTTCAGGAAGCTGCGGTAGTAGGGGACCTCGTGCGAGATCCGGTCGATCAGCACCGCATACTCGCACGGCTCGTCCATCTTGGTGCCGTTGAGGACGACGTATTCCGCGATCACCCCCTCATTGCGGCTGTTCACCTCCTCGATGAACGCCGGTGGGAACGACCATTCGCGCCCGACGATCAGGCCAACCTTGAGTGTCATTGCTCGTACCTCCCTTTTGTGAAGTACGAACGACGAAGTACGAAGTGGAGTGGCGCGGTGCCGTTTCTTATTTCGTAGTTCGTACTTCGTCGTTCGTACTTTCAATCGTGTCCGCCGATATAGGTGGTGATCATCTGCCGCCACCAGGGCCAGTCGTGCGCCCAGCCATCCCAGAGGCGCAGGGCGTTGCCGACCCCCTTGCCCCAGAGTAAGCCGGAGATCCATTCGTTGTTCGCGCGGAAGGCGTCATCCTGGCCGGTGACGAAGATGATGTCCTGCCGACGTAGCGCTTCCAGGCGGGCATGGTCATGCTCACCGGCGATGAAATCGACCGGGTTGTTCCGGTAGATCGTTTCGTTGTGGAAGCCATTGGTGAAACGCCGGATGTCGTAGAGGCCGCTCATCCCGATCATCCGCCCGACGAGTTCGGGGTGGCGGAAGGCGAAGTTCGCCGCGTGGTAGGCACCGAACGACGCGCCGGTGGTGATCAGGAACGGGTTGTCGTTGATCGCGCGGGTCAGGGGCAAGACTTCGTTCAGCAGGTAGGCATCATACTGTTCCTGACGCCAGGCACGCTCGCCGGGATGGCGTCGCCGCGCATACCAACTCTCGGCGTCGACGCTATCGACGCAGCAGAGTTGAAGCCAGCCGCGTTCGATCTGCTCACCGAGGGCGTGGTGCATCCCCCGGTCTTCCCACTCGTAAAAGCGACCCTGCGAGGTGGGGAAGACCAGCACGCGCGCCCCGGCATGACCAAAGATGAGCAGTTCCATGTCGCGCCCGAGTGACGGGCTGTGCCAGCGATGATACTCACGCTTCATCGGCCTTCCTTGCCTTCACCCGGCCCTCTCGCATCCGGTATGCCATCCCCGCGCGGCAACGCCGACGCCGCCCGCCTGGGACCGGATCGCGCGTTAGCATACACGATCTCGCCGCGTAGCTGCGCTGTTTCACCGGCCGCGAATGAGGGCGATGTCCGCGCACAACCACTCGCCGGCACCGTCGGCACCAAACTCCAACTGTGGCAACGAATGAAGAACACGTTCGTTACGAACATGTTCGTGATATACTCCCCACGAAAGACCCTCGATCGAGCGCGGTTTGCGGTTTGGTCCTGGAGGAAGGAAGGAGCGGGTTGTGGGCTCACACGAAGAACCATTGCAAACCAGGAGTCGGCGGGAGCGCCCGGCCAAGTCGGCGTTGAGTCGCGATGGGATCATCGCCGCGGCGCTGACGATCCTCCGGGACGAGGGCCTGGAGAAGGTGACGATGCGTCGGCTCGCCGCCGCGCTCGATACCGGGGCCGCCTCGCTCTACGTGTATGTGCGCGATACGGAAGACCTGCACGCGCAGGTGCTGGATGCGTTGCTGGGCTCGGTGGGCGATGCGGTGCCGCCCGATGGCACCTGGCGGGAGCGGATCGTCGGTGCCTTGATGGGCTACGTGCGTACACTCTTCGAGTATCCCGGTATCGCGCGGATTACCCTTTTCACGCAGCCGAGCGGTCCGAACTACCTCGCGCTGATCGATCTGCTGCTCGGGCTGCTCCACGAGGGCGGCGTCCCGGATCGCGATGCCGCCTGGGCGGTTGACCAGCTGCTGCAATACGCGACCGCGACCGCCGCCGAGCAGAGCGTGCGTCATCGCTCGGCGCGGGTTGTGGCCGACATCGCATCGCTGTCCGACACGATCGCGACGATCGATGCCACCCGCTATCCCCATATCGCCCGGTTGGGCGGCGAACTGACCGGCGGCGGGGGCGAACGTTTCCGGTGGGGGCTCGATCTCCTCCTCAACGGTATCCTCGCCACCCCGCGCCCACCTCTGGCAGCAAACTCACAAGGGAAGGAATAAAGGAGTAACGTCATGCCTACGCCAACTATCGCGATCGTCGGGGCCGGTCTCGGCGGCCTGGTTCTCGCCCGGATCTTGCAGCGGCACAGCATCGCCGCGACCGTCTATGAACTCGACGCATCACCCGCCGCGCGCAATCAGGGCGGTACGCTCGATCTGTACGCAGAGGGGGGGCAGCGGGCCATGCGCGAGGCTGGCTTGCTCGACGAGTTCCACCGCGTTGCCCGCGTGGAAGGCGAAGCGCGGCGCGTCGTCGATAAGACCGGCAAGCTCTGGCTCGAAGAAATTCCCGAGGAAGGGCAGGGCGGTCGCCCGGAGATCGATCGGATCACCCTGCGGAGGATCCTGCTGGACGCAGTCGATCAGGAGCGGATCGCGTGGGGCCACAAGCTCACCACGATCACCACGCGCGCGGATGATCGGCACGAACTCGCCTTCGCCGATGGCC
>DATCMP010000235.1:0-4008 GCA_036563365.1 Thermomicrobiales bacterium | reverse complement strand
AAGCCAGTGCGGGACCAGCCCTGGTAGGCGAACTACTCGCGGAAGCACAGTCGCGGGGCATCACGGTCTGGTGCGCCGCAACCTCGCTCGCCGCCTGCCCGCGGGCCACATTGGACGATCTGCGTGCGCTCGACCCGACGGCTATCTTCTTTCCCAGCACGCCGGAAGCGTTGCGGGCCAATGCCCGCGCGCTCGATCTCGCTCCCGGCCTGTTCGATCGGCAGACCCCGATCATTCCCGGCGAGGCCCTGCTCGTGCGCGCTGCCAACGCCACGCCGATCCAGATCGTGCCGCTACAATTGCCGCCCTACGCCCTACGTCGCTGAACTTACGTGCCACTACGCCCGTATCGCCGCATGATCGCCTGTAGACGATCGTGCGGCAAGGCGTGCGCCGTATGGCCGTCGCGACCGACCATCGTCTCGGCAGCGACCATCGCGTTCAGGATCGCCTCGGTCGTGGCGTCGATCACCCCGGAGAACAGCGGATCGATCAGCGCGTCGTGCAATCGGGGTGTGGTCAGCAGCGGCTCGGCAGCACCCGCCGCGTCGGTCAGGGGGCGACGCGGCACCCGTACCGCCGGGGCATTCGAGAAGGCGAGCAACAGATCGCCGGAGGTATGCCCCGCGATCCCGCCGGTGCGGCTGATCCCGAGCATCCCGCGCCGACAGAGGCGTGCGAGCTGACGATCGGAGAGCGGCGCGTCGGTGGCGATCACGACGATGATCGAGCCCTCCTTCTGCTCGATGAGCGGCGGTGGTTCCTGAGCGAATCGAGGAAGCAGATCGGTGATCTCGCGCCCGACCGGGACGCCATCGACCAGCAGATGAGGTCGCCTTCCGAAATTGCCTTGCACCAGCACACCGACGGTATACCGCCGATCCGCGATCGGCACCACCCGCGACGACGTGCCGATCCCGCCCTTGAATCCGAAGAGCATCATCCCAGTGCCGCCGCCGACATTCCCTTCGGCCACCGGTCCGGTCGTCGCCCTATCGAGGGCCGCGAAGGTATGGGCGCTGGCCACATGCTGCCCGGCGATATCGTTGAGGAAACCATCGTACGTTTCCGCGATAACCGGGATCGCGAAGTCTTGCTGGCCAAGGGTCGGCTCGCGCGCCACAAGCCACTCGATGCACGCGCGGTGGACCGTGCCGACCGAGAGGGTGTTGGTGATCAAGATCGGCGATTCGAGGATCCCCCACTCATCGACCTGCGATCGACCGGTGATCTCGCCCGCCCCATTGAGGACGGCAATCGCTGCTGGCACGGTCGAGGTGAACGCCGAGCCCTCGTGCGGATGGATCGCCGTGACACCGGTGCGCGCCGGTCCTTTGCCGACCTCCAGGGCCCCATCGCCGTGGATCACCGTCGTCTGGCCGACACGCACCCCGGGCACATCCGTGATCGCGTTCAATAGTCCGGTCGGCTCCGTGCCGATGGTAATCCCAAGGTCGCGTAGCCGTGTTCGCCCCGCCATTCGCCTCCCCCCAGTCTCTACCGACGATCGGCAGTTATGGTAGGCGTTCACCCTGCACATCCTGATCGAGCGCCATCCACAACGCGAACGCGAACCAATTCCGTTCCGTAGGCGTCGAGCCTGCCGACCGGTCGCGCGTGCTCGTGCTCATCCCCGGTGCCGGATGAGCATACCGCCCTCAGGAGGCGCTGTCACCGCCGCGGCCGGAGGAGGCGGGACCCAGCGGGTACAGGGCCGGATTATCGGGCTGCGCCAGCCACCGGCCTTGGTCGACCATCACGCGGGAGATGAACGGGATCGTCTGGATATTTCGGGCCGACCAGGTTGGGTCGTAGTATCCGTCCGCATTATCACAAGCGACGGGAAACCCGGTCGGGGTGCCGCCAGCCAACGTTCCCGGATGCACAGTTACGAGTGAATCGGCCCTCTCGTGTCGATACGTTCTTCCTCAAACGTATCGGCTACTCAAGCTGAAAGAACCCCCGCCGCCGCGAGCTTTGGTGCTCGCGGCGGCGGGGACAGCATGGTCGATCTCCGATTGGGGTCGCAGACGGAATATGAAGAAGACGCGTCCGTCTAGTCGGCGGGGACCGCTTTGAGCGCGCCGACCGGCGTCACCCAGGAGGCGTAGCGGGAATTTTTCCCGCGCACGATGTCGTGGAAGAGCTTCTCGAGTTCGGTCGTCACCGGGCCGAGGGTACCGTCACCGACGACGTAGCGATCGACCGAAGCGATCGGGGTGATCTCGGCGGCGGTACCGCAGAAGAAGACCTCGTCGGCGATGTACAGTTCAGTCCGATCCATCGTCCGCTCGACAACCTCGATCCCGAGGTCTTTCGCCATCTCCATCAGCGAGGCGCGCGTGATACTCTCCAGGATGGAGTCGGTGCCGGTGGGGGTGATCAGCTTCCCGTCGCGCACCATCATCAGGCACGCGCCGCCGCCTTCGGCCACCTTCCCCTGGGCGTTGAGGAGGATCGCCGTATCGTAGCCATTGATCGACGCCTCCGCCGACGCGAGCTGGCCGTTCCGATAGTTGGCGATATTCTTGATCCGCGGCGGCATCACGTTATCCGAGATCCGCGTCCAGGTGCTGGTGCAGGCATGTTGCAGCTGATTCTTCAGCAGGTGCGACGCCGATGGGCGCGTGGTGACCATGACCTGCGCCGCGCCGGGTTCACTCGCCGAAGAGAAGGTGCGGAAGCGCTGCCCACCAGCCGGATAAGCGTAGGGGAAGACGTAGGTATCGCAGCGATGATCATTGACGCGCAACAGGTGGGTGATCGCCTCGGTCAGTTGCTTCACCGTATAATCTTGCCGCATCCGCATCATCTTCTGCGAGCGCAGCAGGCGTTCGAGGTGAGCATCGAGGCGGAAAACGAACTGCTCTTCCTGCTCATCGTTCCAATAGGCCATGATCCCTTCAAAGATCGCCGAAACGGCCGACCAATGCATCTGGGTGACATGGACCGTCGCGTTCTGCCAGGGAACCAGTTCCCCATCCCACCAGAGATATTGCGGATGTGTCGCGCCTGTTGTCACGTCTCACCTCCTGAGTACCACGCTCCCCACAGAACCATCGCCGAACAATGAGCGAAAGCACACCGGCAATACATCGGGTATTTGCCAGCAACTACGCCTGAACGCTGACCTTCCAGCCGTCAGGTCGATCCCACACCCCATTCATTGCTCGGTTTCACGATAGGATACCATACCGACACCACGATGCCCCAAGGCCGCGATGCTGCAAGACCGCGATGCTGCAAGCACGATGCTGCAAGGAGGAAGCGACCGATGGCACCGTCGTGGCGAGGCGTTCGTTGTGCTCCATTGACAACACCATGTATTGACACGCTTTCAAAGCGTGTGCTACAGTGCGGCGACCAAATTCTAAGCTAGACACCGACAGTGCAGCTTCCACAACCGGGAAGCGGGGGAGCAAATAGGCGAGCCAGCCCGTGTGCGGGAACATTCGCGTATTTTCCTTCGTCTCCTATATACTGAGAGCACACGAAATAGCGGCGGCAGTCGCAGAGCGGGAGACAGGTTTACGCTGGTAACCCCTGGCGTGGCGAATGATATCGTCATACCCCGTGGGGCGTTGCTCAACCACCTCTGGCAAATGCCCGAGCATCGTGTAGTGGATCGTGGAGTTTGGAGGATCGAGCGATGGTGACCTATACACTGAACCGCCTCTTCTGGTTGATCCCAACTCTCCTGGTCATGTCCGCCATCGTCTTCGTCGTCGCGAAAAACACGCCAGGCAGCCCATTCGATCCGAGCAATTTCGGCGCGAACGCCCTCAGCGAAGAGCAACTCGCCAATATCAATGCCAAGTACGGCCTCGATAAGCCGCTCTGGGTGCAATATCGCAACTTCCTCTGGAATGCGCTGCATCTGGACTTCGGCACCTCGTATGTGTACAAGACCCGCGATGTATCCGATATTCTCAAGCAGACCCTCCCGATCTCGCTGCAGCTTGGCACACTGGCGATGGTTCTCGCGATCGTCGTCGGTACGATTCTAGG
>DATCMP010000081.1:0-20048 GCA_036563365.1 Thermomicrobiales bacterium | reverse complement strand
GAGACGCTGATGCACGAGGTCGAGCGCGGCCTCGATCTCGTCGGCGCGATCGGGCTCGGCACCGAGGAGCGCGAGCTGGCGTTGCGCGTACCGGAAGAGGCGCGGGCGGCGGTCGCGACGACCCTGCGTGATGTCGGCGTCACCGGGGAGCGCCCGCTGATCGTCATCCACCCCGGTTGCAGCATGCCCGCGCGCACCTACCCCTGGGAATCGTTCGTGGCGACCGCCGAGCTGGCGGTCGAGCGCCTGGGGGCGATGATCGCCTTCACCGGCGCGCTGGATGAGCAGGACCTTGTCGCGCGTATCCACGACCGTCTCAGCCCGCGCGCCCGCGCCGCGGCCCACCCCCTCGCGGGCCAGCTCCCCTTCCCGGAATTCTGCGCGCTGATCGAGCGGGCCGACCTGACGATCACGAATAACACCGGGCCGATGCACGTCGCGGCGGCGGTTGGGACGCCGGTTGTCGCGCTCTTCGCGCTGACCAATCCGCCCGAGCAGTGGGGGCCGTGGCGCGTACCCCATCGCCTCCTCAACCACGACGTCCCTTGTCGCCTTTGCTACAGCCGCGCCTGTCCCTACGGGCACGAATGCCTCACCCTCGTGACACCGGAGATGGTCGTTTCAGCGGCAGAGGAATTGTTGGGCGGCGAGGAACAGACGAAGGACGAAGTACGAGCTACGAAGTACGAAGTAATGCCTACCCTTTCCTCTCTTCGTACTTCGTAGCTCGTACTTCGTACTCACCCAGCGTCTTGGAGCGAGATCACGCCATGAATGATTGGTTGCAGGCACGCAATATCCTGGTGATTCGACCCGACAATATCGGGGATGTGATCATGCTCGGGCCGGCGTTGCGGGCGATCAAGGAGACGGTGCCGGAGGGGCGGATCACGCTGCTAGCGAGTCCGGGCGGGGCGTCCGCCGCGCCGTTGTTGCCGTGGCTCGATGAGGTCATCCCCTGGCGCACCCTCTGGCAGGATCTCGGGCATCTGGCGTTCGACCCGGCGCGCGAGCGGCAATTGATCGACACCCTCGCGGCGCGGCGTTTCGACGCGGCCCTCTGCTTCACCTCCTTCAGCCAGTCGCCGCAGCCGCCGGGCTACGTCTGTTACCTGGCCGGGATCCCGCTCCGCGCCGGTGAGTCGAAGGAGTTCGGCGGGCGCGTGCTGACGACCGAGTTGCGCGGGGCCACCGCCGACGAGGAGCATCAGGTCGAGCGCAATTTGCGGCTGGTCGAGTCGCTGGGCTTCGTCGCGCGCGACCGACGACTCGCCGTGTCGATCGCCGACGAGGCGCGGTTGGCGGTGCCGGGGATCGTGCGCGGCGTCGGGCTCGACCCCGAGCGGCCGTTTATCCTGCTCCACCCGGGGGCAAGCGCCGAGGCGCGGCGTTACCCGCCCGCCCGCTCCGGCGAACTGGCCCGTGCGTTGGTGGAACGCGGTTGGCCGGTCCTGCTCACCGGCGTGGAGCGCGAAACCGCGATCGTGGAGGCGGTGCTCGCGGGCGCACCGGGCGCCTGTGCGCTCGTTGGTGGCACGACGCTGAGCGAGTACGCCGCGCTCGTTGAGCGCGCGGCGCTGACCATCTGCGGCAATACCCTGCCGCTGCATCTGGCGGACGCGGTTGGGACGCCGGTCCTGGCGCTCTATTCCGGCACCGATTGCGAGTCGCAATGGCGACCGCGCGTGACCCCTTCCCGCCTCCTGCGCCGCCCGACCCCGTGTTATCCCTGCTATCGCTTCGACTGCCCGATCGGCCAGCCCTGCCTCGACATCCCGTCGCGGGAGGCGGCGGACGCGGCGGAGGCGTTGCTGCGGGAGGGGCGCGGCATAGATGGCGGGCGGTCCCCGATCAGCGGCGAGTCCTCCACGCCGGTCGCGGGAAGGGGGCGACGATGAACCCAATGGTGCCGCTGTTCGCCGGGCCTGTGCGGCAGATCGCGGTTTTCCGGGCGCTTTTCCTGGGCGATCTCCTCTGCGCGACCCCGGCATTCCGCGCCCTGCGAGGGCGCTTCCCGGAGGCCGAGATCACGCTGATCGGGTTGCCCTGGGCGCAGGAATTGGTCGGGCGCCTGCCGACGATCGATCGCCTGCTGCCCTTCCCTGGGTACCCCGGTCTGGCCGAGGTGTCCGTGGACGAGGTACGCACAGCGGCATTCTTGCGCGAGGCGCGGGCGACCGACTTCGATCTGGCGCTCCAAATGCACGGCGATGGCAACGTCAGCAACGGCTTCGTCGCCGCGCTCGGCGCGCGGGTCTCGCTCGGTTACCGGCGCGGCGCCGATGATCGCCTGACGATGAGCCTGTTCTGGAACCCGGACGAGCACGAAACGACCCGCTGGACCCGCCTCGTCGCCCAGGTTGGTGCGAAGGTCAACACCGCCCGACTCGATCTGCCGGTCAACGCCGCTGAGCGGGACAACGCCGACGCGCTGCTTGCCCCGCCCGGGGCGCACGATCCCGCGCCACGCGGCCCGCTGATCGGCCTGCACCCGGGCGCGAAGGATGCCGCCCGGCGCTGGCCGACCGACCGCTTCGCGGAACTTGGCGATCGGCTTGCCGCCCGCTTCGGGGCGCGGATCGTCCTGACCGGCGGCGGCGGTGAGCGCCCGCTCACCGCGGCGGTGGCCGCCGCGATGCGGAACCCGACCCTCGATCTCGCGGGTCGAACCGATCTCGGCACCTTCGCGGCGGTCGTGGGGAGTCTCGACCTCCTGATCACGAATGACACCGGGGCATCGCACGTCGCGGCGACGACCGGCACCCGCAGCATCGTCCTGTTCGGCCCGTCGCGACCCCAACAATGGGCCCCGCTCGATCGGCAGCGCCACACTGCCATCGACGCCCTTGCCCTCGCTCCCCCGGGCAGCGCCCCCACCGATGCCCTGCGCCTGCTCCCGCTCGATCCCGTCCTCGCCGCCGCCGAAAGTGCCTTGGACCATGGTCGGACTTCGGGAAGTGAGCCAGCGATCCGGTGGACCAATGGGTCAGCGGATAAACGGGGCCATCGCCCCGCTACGGACCACGGACTCCCGACCGCGGACGCCCTTCTCACGACCCACGACCCACGACTCACGACGAATCGAGAGAGGCCATGAGACGCTTGCGAATCCTGATCTGGCATATCCACGGCAGCTACCTCAACGCCCTCGCGCGCGTCGAGCACGACTGGTTCCTGCCGGTCAAGCCCGAGAAGCCCGAAGGGTATGGCGGGCGCGGCCCGACCTTCGACTTGCCCGATTGGGTGCGCGAGGTTCCCGCCGAGCGGGTGCGCGACCTCGATTTCGATCTGATCATCTACCAGACGCCGCGCAACTATACGGAGGATGCGGCGGCGATCCTCAGCCCGGCGCAACGGCGCTTGCCCGCGATCTATCTCGAACACAACACGCCGAAGCCCGACGCGGTGAACACCCGCCACCCGCTCGACGATCCCGGCGTGCTGCTCGTCCACGTCACCCATTACAACCGGCTGATGTGGGACAACGGCGCGATCCCGACGGTGACGATCCCGCACAGCGTCGCCATCGACCCGGCGGCGCGCTACGAAGCCACGCTCCCGCGCGGGATCACGATCGTCAACGGCCCCGAGCGCCGCCCGCGGATCGCCGGGTACGACCTCTTCCTGGCCGCGCGCGAGAGGGTGCCGCTCGACATCGCCGGGATGGGGACGGAGGCTCTTGGTGGCCTGGGTGACATTCCTTACCGCGATCTCCACCGCCGTGTCGGGGCCTATCGGTTCCTCTTCAGCCCGATGCGCTACACCAGCCTGCCCCTGGCGGTGATCGAGGCGCTGACGATCGGGATGCCGGTCGTGGCCTTGGCGACGACCGAGTTGCCGACCGTGATCGAGAACGGGGTCACCGGCTATCTCTCGAACGATCCCGACGAGTTGATCGCCCGGATGCGGGAACTCCTCGCCGACCCGACCCTCGCCCGCCGCCTCGGCGCGAACGCGCGCGAACTGGCCCGGGAGCGTTTCGGCCTCGACCGCTTCCGCCGCGATTGGAACGCGGCGTTCGCGCGGGCCATCGGCCTGCGGGCGGCGGGCGTCGCAGCACACGCGACGGCGGGGAGGGAGCGATGATGGCGGGGCGGATGGCATCGACCGACGATCGGCGAGCGGCGACACCCTCGCTGCACATCGCCTTCCTCACCGAGCACGCCAGCCCGCTGGCGCTGCGCGGCGGCACCGACGCGGGCGGGCAGAATGTCTACGTCGATGAGGTGGCGCGCGGGTTGGGGCGACTCGGCCACCGCGTGGACATCTTCACCCGGCGCGACAATGCGAACCTGCCGGAGATCGTGGACCTGGCACCGGGTGTGCGGATCGTCCATCTCACCGCCGGCCCCCCGGACCCGCTGCCCAAGGATGACCTCTGGCCGCTGATGCCCGCCTTCCGCGACGCCTTCCTGGCTTTCGCGCGGCGCGATGGCGCGCGTTACGACCTGATCCACGGCAATTTCTGGATGTCGGGCTGGGTCGCGACGGAGGTGCGGCGCGACCTCGGCATCCCCGTGGTGCAAATTTTCCACGCGACCGGCAAGACGAAACGCCGCCACCAGGGCGATGCGGACACCAGCCCGGAGGGGCGGATCGCGATCGAGGAAGCGGTCGTCCGCGACGCGGACCGCCTGATCGCGCAATGTCCGGCGGAGCGCGAAGAGCTGGTCGACGATTATGCCGCCGATCCGGCGCGCGTCGCGACGATCCCCTCCGCAGTCAACACGCAACGCTTCCGCCCGACCGATCGCGACGAGGCGCGGCAACGGCTCGGGCTCGACCCGCACGCCCCGATCGTCGTCTATATCGGGCGGATACTGCCGCGCAAGGATGTTCGCAACGTCGTGCGCGCGGTCGCCCTCCTGGCGCACCAGGTCGCGTCGCCGGTGCAGCTGCTGCTCGTCGGCGGCGAAACGATCGAGCCGGACCCGATCGCGACCCCGGAGATCGGCGAGGTGCTGCGGCTGGCGGCGGAACTGGGGATCGCCGACCGCGTGATCTGCACCGGGCAACGGCAGCCGGACGAGCTGCACTGGTATTACGGCGCGGGCGACGTCGCGGTGACCACCCCGTGGTACGAGCCGTTCGGCCTCACCCCGTTGGAGGGGATGGCCTGCGGGCGTCCGGTGATCGGCTCGGCGGTTGGCGGGATCACCTACACGATCGCCGACGGGCTGACCGGTTTTCTCGTCCCACCGCGCGACCCGCAGGCGCTGGCCGATCGCCTGCGGCTCCTGCTCGCCGAGCCCGCCCTGCGCGAGCGGATGGGGCGTGCGGCTCGCGAGCGCGTCGAACGCGGGTTCACCTGGGATACGGTGGTCGAGCGGACCGCCGCGCTCTACGGGGAATTGCTGGCAGGGGCGGGTGTGGCCGGGCCGCGCGCCGTCGCGGAACGCGAACGCCTGGCTAGTGTGCCCGCGGATTGATCACGAACGATGCGCGACGAGCGGCTACCGGTAGCAGGCAGGATACAGGACGGATCGATGGCGACAGTGGATGTGCTGATCCCGACGTGTCGGCGGAAAACAGGGCTGGCGGTGGTGTTGACGAGTCTGCTCGGGCAGACCTTCACCGATTTCGATGTCACCATCTCCGATCAAACGGAGGAAGGGGCGACCTATCTGGAAAGCCGCGAGATCGACACCCTCATCCGGGCGCTGCGCTGGCATGGTCACCGGGTGGATGCCCACCGGCACCTGCCGCGCCGGGGGATGGCCGAGCAGCGGCAATTCTTGCTCGAACAGACCAGAGCGCCCTACGTCCACTACCTCGACGATGACGTGCTGCTCGATCCCCCGGTCCTCGGGCGGATGCTCGATACCCTGCGCGCGGAGGGTTGTGGCTTCGTCGGCTGCCCCGCGACCGGCCTCGACTATCTCCACGACGAACGACCGCACCAACAGGGGATCGAGCCGTGGGAGGGGCCGGTTCGCCCGGAGCCGTTCACGCCGGGTGCGGTGCCGGTCGAGCGGCATCTGGTCAATAACGCCGCGAACCCGCTCCATCTGGAGCGTCGCCTCACCCCGGATGGGCACCCGCTGCGCTACAAGGTCGCCTGGATCGGCGGGGCCAACGTCCTCTACGACCGCGCCAAGTTGCTCAGCGTCGGCGGCTTTTCCTGGTGGCACCGGCTGCCGCCGGAGCACGCCGGGGAGGAAGTCGTGGCCCAGTATCTCCTCATCCACCGCTACGGCGGCTGTGGCCTCCTCCCCGCGGGCACCTACCACCTCGGTCTGCCGACCAATGTCGAGGATCGGCGGCGCAATGCGACGGAGTTATTCGGCGAGTTATTGGCGGAGTACGGGGTAGCGGGTTGGCAGCCGGGAGAAAGCGACGACCCCCGCGTGCTATGCCAGCCCACTGGCCCACCGGCCCACTTTCGAAGGAGTACACGATGACCAATGACACATTACGCGGCAAGGTGGTGTTGGTGACCGGTGCCGGGAGCGGACTCGGCGCGGCGACCGCGCGCGCCTTCGCGGGGGCGGGTTGCCGCGTCGCCTGCGTCGATCTGCGCGGCGAGGCGGCGGAACGGGTCGCCGGGGAACTGCTCACCGCCGGGGCGGAGTGCGTCGCGCTGGCCTGCGACGTAGGCGACGCCGATGCGGTCTTCCGCGTGGTCGAGGCAGTCGTCGGACAGTTCGGGCGACTCGATGTGGCGGTCAATTGCGCGGCGGTCGATTACGTCGCCTCAGTAGATGAATTGACGATCGAGCAGTGGGATCGCGCGCTCGCGGTAAACCTGCGCGGCCCGTTCCTCATTGCCAAGGCGGCGCTGCCGACGATGCGCCAACAGCGGTCGGGCCACATCGTGAATATCGCCTCGACCGCCGCCGTCCGCGCCTGGGGTAATGCCTCGGCCTACCACGCCTCGAAGTGGGGGCTGCGCGGTTTCAGCCGTGGCCTGGGCGTGGAGGGGCGCGACGACGGCATCCGCGTCACGACCGTGATTCCCGGCGGGATGCGGACCGGGTGGTTCGATCGTTTCCCCGAGCAGGGGATCCCGCTCCCGGATGAGCAGCACCTGCAAGACCCCGCCAATGTCGCCGCCACGATCCTCTTCGCCTGTCAGATGCCGCCGGAGTCGGCGATCCAGGAGATCATGGTCACGCCGCTGACGGAGACGAGTTGGCCCTAGTGAAGTACGAATGACGAATGACGAGTGACGAGTGGCGAAGTACGACCATTGGCTTGGGGAAGGAGCAGCACTATGGCAGCCACGAAATTGAGCGGCACCCGGCCCCCGGCCCTCGGCCCGCAGATCATCGCCCGCGCCCCCCTGCGGATCAGCTTCGGCGGCGGGGGGACCGATCTGGCCGCGTATTACGAGCGGCACGAGGGGCTGGTCGTGAGCGCGGCGATCGGGCGCTATTGCACCGTCACGGTGACTGATACGCCCGATGGCGGGACCCGTCTCGTGTCGGCGGACTATGGGATCGAGGAAACGTATGCGCCGGGTGAACGCCCGCCGGTTGCGGAGCCGCTGGCGCTGCCCAAGGCCGTCCTCGACTGGTTCGTGGCGCGGGGGCATCTGCAGGCCGGGGGGCTCACGTTGCACCTCTCCTCGGAGGTGCCGCCGGGGACCGGGCTCGGCTCGTCGAGCGCGATGACGGTGGCGCTCATCCGCGCCCTGGCGGCGCGGGCGCGGTTGACCCTGGATGCGGCGCAACTGGCGGAACTGGCCTCCTGGATCGAGATCACGCGCCTGGGGATGCCGATCGGCAAGCAGGACCAGTACGCGAGCGTCTACGGCGGGCTCAACCGGATCACCTTCCGGGCCGATGGGGTGACCGTCCAACCCCTGACCCTGGCCGCGCCGACCCTCGCCGCGTTGGACGAGCGGCTGCTGCTCTTCTCGACCGGGCAGCGCCGCGACTCGGCCTCGATCCTCGGGCAGCAACGGCAGGCGACCGGTACCGACGCCGCGACGATCGCGCGACTCGGGCGGTTGAAGGGGCTGGCCGTGGAGATGATCGACGCGCTCCACGATGGTGCCCTCGACCGCTTCGGGCGGCTCCTCGACGTGGCCTGGCGCGAGAAGCGCGGGCTCTCGTCCCGTGTCTCATCCGCCGCGATCGATCGCTGGTACGCGGCGGCCCTGACGGCGGGGGCGCTCGGCGGCAAGATCACCGGCGCGGGCGGCGGCGGCTTCCTCCTCCTCTACTGCCCCCCGGGTGCGGGCGCCGCGGTGCGGGTGGCGCTGGGGCGCGAAGGGCTGCGGGAACTCCCGTTCGCGTTCGATCAACGCGGTGCGCGGGTCGAACGGCCGCACGACGCGGCGGCTACCTCATATCGCCCGCAATTTGCGCTGAATGACGAGCGCGGCGCGCTGTTCGCCGCCGAAGATTGATCGATGACCACCGGCGTCTGACACCGGCCCAACCGATGACCCGACCGATGACCCGACCGTTGAAAGGATGGTGCTGGCGATGACCACCGACCCGATGCGCCACGACCTCGAACGCTATTGTCGCGAGCTGGCCGCCGTGACGGTCGCCATGCCATTCGACATGCTCTCCCGCGCGGCGGACCTGTTGCTTGACTGCCACCGGCGGGGCGGTAACGTCTTCATCCTCGGCAATGGCGGCAGCGCCGCGACCGCGTCGCACTTCGCCTGCGACCTCGCCAAGGGGACGCGCGCCGAGGGTGTCCCGACCTTCCGGGTCTTCCCCTTGACGGATAATGTGCCGTTGCTGACCGCCTGGGCGAATGACGCGAGCTACGAGTTGATCTTTGCCGAGCAACTGGCCGCGCTGGTCCGGCCGGGCGATGTCGTGGTGGCGATCAGCGCGAGCGGTAACTCGCCCAACGTCCTGGCGGCGGCGCGTGTTGCGCGCGCGGCGGGCGCGTTGACGATCGCACTCTCGGGGCGGGATGGCGGTCGGCTCCGCCCGCTCGCCGACCTCACGATCTGCGTCCCCGCCGAGACGATGGAGCAGATCGAGGATGCCCACAGCATCATCACCCATAGCCTGTGCGTCGCGCTGCGCCGCCGCCTGCGGATGAGGTCGGCGCTGCCGATCGCCGAGCCGACGCGGCGCGAGACGAAGACACGCCGGGGGCGGACACCGGTGGCGGCGAGCCGCGAAGAGCCGGACCCGCTGGCGGTCTGGGATGTGAACGGGGCGGAGGATAGCCCGGTATCCGATCGCTGACACCCGCCATCCGCGTCCGCATCGGTAGGGCTGCAAAGACAAGGGGAGGATACCGTGGACGGGGAGGGACAAATCGAGGAGGGGGCACCGCGCGTCTCGGTGCTGATGCCGACCTTTAACCAGGTGGCATTCATTCGTCGCGCCCTCGAAAGCCTGTTGGCGCAGACGTTGGCGGCGTGGGAACTGCTGATCGTTGACGACGGCGCGACCGATGGTACCCGGGCGGCGATCGAACCCTTCCTAGCGGACGAGCGTATCCGCTACGAGCGGCTCCCGGAGAATGTCGGGTTGGGCGCGGCGCTCAATCACGGACTCGCTCGCGCCCGCGCGTCGCTGATCGCCTATCTCCCCTCGGACGATCTCTTCTATCCCGAGCATCTGGCGTCGCTGATCGCGCACTTCGCCGCCGAGCCGACCCCGGCCCTGGCCTACTCCGGCGTTCGCCATACATATAATCGTGCCGTGACCGGACAGATCGAGGGCTATCCGCTGCAACTGGCGCAGGTGATGCACCGGCGCACCGACGACCGTTGGCTGGAGCGCGGCGAATTGGTCACCGATGATTTGGAGCGGATGTTCTGGGCGCAACTGCGCCCCCACGGGCCGTTCGTCGGGACGGCGCGCGTCACCTGCGAGTGGGTCGATCACCCCGATCAGCGGCACAAGATCATCCGCGAGCCGCTGGGCGGGATCAATCCTTACCGGGCGCGCTACGGTGTGCAAACGCCGCTCCGTTTCCATACCTCGGTCGGGAACCGCATCGATGAGGTCGAGCAATACCGCCGTTTCCGCGAACGCCCCGCCACCCCCCCGGCCGAAGACGGCCTGAAGATTTTGTTGGTCGGCGAACTCGCCTATAACGCCGAGCGGGTGCTGGCGCTGGAGGAGCGCGGGCATACGCTCTACGGCCTCTGGATGCAGGAGCCGTACTGGTTCAACACCGTCGGGCCGGTGCCATTCGGCCATGTCGAGGATCTGCCGCGCACCGATTGGCGCACGGCGGTGCGGCGGATCGCGCCGGACATCATCTACGGCCTCCTGAACTGGCAGGCGGTGCCGTTCGTCCACCAGGTCTTGCTCGACAACCCCGGCATCCCCTTCGTCTGGCACTTCAAGGAGGGGCCGTTCATCTGCCTGGAGAAGGGCTACTGGCCGCGGTTGGTCGATCTGCAGACGCGCGCCGACGGGCAAATCTACTCCAGCCCGGAGGCGCGCGACTGGTTCGCCACCGCCATCCCCGGCGCGGTCGATGCCGTGCCGTCGCTCGTCCTCGATGGCGATCTCCCGAAGCGGGAGTGGTTCACCGATCGCCGCAGCGCCCGCCTCTCGGCGTCCGACGGCCAGCTCCACACGGTCGTGCCGGGCCGCCCGATCGGCCTGCACCCGTGGACGGTGGGCGAGCTGGCCGATGTCGGTATCCACCTGCACTTCTACGGTGATTTCACGCAAGGGGTCTGGCGGGGTTGGATCGAGAAGGCCAATCGCGTGGCCGAGGGGTACCTGCACCTCCACCCGAACGTCGATCAGCCGCGCTGGGTGGAGGAATTCTCGCGGTATGACGCCGGGTGGCTCCACCTCTTCCGCAGCGAGAACGCCGGTGACGTGCGCCGCGCTAACTGGGACGACCTCAACTACCCCGCGCGAATCGCCACGCTCATCGGTGCCGGGCTGCCCCTGCTGCAATACGAGAATGCGGGGGCGATCGTGGCGGCGCAGAACCTCGCGCGATCGCGCAAACTCGGGCTCCTCTTCAACGATATGGGTCAGTTGCGCGATCAGTTGCGCGACGAGGTGTTGATGGGGCGGTTGCGCGACAGCGTCTGGTCCCAGCGCCACGAGTTCACCTTCGACCACCACGCCGATCGCCTGGTCGCGTTCTTCCGGGACGTCATCGCCACGAAGCGCTAGGGGAGGGTATCGGTGGCCGAAACAAGCGCCCCGCCCCAGCTCACACCGCGCGTCTCGGTGCTGATGCCGACGTTTAAGCAGGCGGCGTTCATTCGGCGGGCATTGGAAAGTCTGCGCGCACAATCGTTCGCCGATTGGGAACTGATCATCGTGGATGACGGCACGCCGGACGACACCGGCGGCGTCGTCGCGCCCTATCTGGCCGATCCGCGCATCCGTTACCATCGGCTGGAGCGTAATCGGGGACTGGGCGCGGCGCTGAATATCGCGACCGGGTTGGCGCGTGGCCGCTACCTGGCCTATCTGCCGTCCGATGATCTCTACTACCCCGAGCACCTGACACGTCTCGTCGCGACGATCGAGGCGGAACCGCCGATCGGGCTGGTCTATGGCGGTCTCCGCTGGGCCGGGAATCGCGGCGGCCCGACGCTGCAGGGCGCGGAGGCGGTCGGGCGCGAGGCCGCTGCCCTGGCGAACCCGCCGCCGTTCGATCAACGCGCGCCGTTGACCAACGGCAATCTATTCGCGCCGGTCCAGGTGCTGCACCGGCGCGACTGGCCCGGTGTCCGGTGGGCGGAACGCGAGGAGGTCGTCTCGGATCGGCTGGAGGCCGATTTCTGGCGGGCGCTCCTCGCGGCCGGTGCGCGACCCGCCTATGTCGATGCGATTACCTGCGAGTGGGTCTGGCACGACGCCGGGCGCACCCGGATCGTCGCCGGGCCGGCGGGGGGGCTGGCGCGTTATCGCGCCCACTACGGGATCGGGCGAGGCGAGTGGCTGAACTGGCAGCCGACGCGCGGCGTGCAGGTCGATGAGCGCGCACGTTGGGGGCGTTTCGCCGAGCGTCGCGCGTTGCCAGGACCGGATGGGCTGACGATCCTGCTCGCCGGGGAGCTGGGCTTCAACCCGGAGCGTGTCCTGGCCTTCGAGGAGGCCGGGCACCGACTCGCCGGTCTCTGGGTCGCGCGGCCCGAGCCGTGGGATGCCGCCGGGCCGTTCCCCTGGGGGAATATCGTCGATATCCCGCTCGACCGCCGATGGGTCGAGCGGGTGCGGGCGCTCGACCCGGATGTCATCTATGCCTTGCTGAACTGGCAGGCGCTGCCGCTGATCGAGGCGGTGCTCGACGCGAAACTCGGGATCCCGATCGTCTTTCACTTTAAAGAGGGGCCGTTTATCTGCCTGGAGCACGGCCTCTGGCCCCTCCTGCTGCGGGTGCTGCGGGAGAGCGACGGCCGGGTATTCATCAACGACGAGATGGCCGACTGGTTCGCGCTCGCCACCGACGATACCCTCGACCCCGAGACGACCTTCATCCTCGATGGCGATCTCCCGAAGGGGGATTGGTTCGACGAAAGGTGGGCACCGAAGCTCTCCGCTGCCGACGGGGAAATCCACACCGTCTGCCCCGGTCGCCCGCTCGGACTCGACCCGTTCGAGGAGATCGCCGCGGCCGGGATCCACGTCCATTTCTATGGCGACCATTTCCACCGGCAGCACCCGAACTGGGCGCGGGCCGGCCTGGCGACCGGCCACATGCACCTCCACCCGACGGTCGAGCCCGAGGGCTGGGTCCGCGAACTTTCGCGCTACGACGCGGCCTGGGGCCACCTCTTCGACAGCGACAATGGCGGCGATCTGCGCCGCGCCACCTGGGATGACCTCAACCTGCCCGCTCGCCTCGGCACTTTCGCGGCCGCCGGCCTCCCCTGGATCTTGCGCGATAACCCGGACGCGCGTATCGCCACGCACGCCCTGGCCCGACGCCATGACGTCGGCCTGTTCTCGCGCGATTACGCCGACCTCGCCGCCCAGCTCCGCGATCGACGTCGCCTCGCGACCCTGACGACAAATATGCGCGTCGCCCGCCGACAGTTCGCCTTCGATACGCACGTTGACGCGCTCGTCGCCTTCTTTCGCCGGGTCATGCGGCGGCATGCCGAGTAGCCATGTGCAGCGAGGCCAGCAGGTCGGCGAGATGCCGGCCGTCGGCGTCGAGACGGTCGGGTACGTGGTGACTAGGGGTCACGAGAGGCCGCCATCGCGCGTACCCACGAGTCGCGTAGCCCGACGCGTACGGACTCCTAGGCCGCACCTGTGCGGTAGGCCGCACCTGTGCGGGGTCAAGGTTGTCCGCGCGCCGCGTATCGCGCGGGGGGCACCCTCGTCACCGCGACAGTCGCCTCGCGGGGGTGTGCGGCGCGTGTTAGGTTGCCGCTGGCGCGCGGTCGGCGGGCGCGTCAGCGGCATCACCGGCTCCCGCAATGGCGGGGGGGCGGAGCCCAGCGCGCGGTAGCCATACGTGGATCGTTGTGCCCAACCCCTCGCCCTGACTCTCCGCCCGGATGCGCCCGCCATGGCGCTCGACGATGCTCCGGCAGATGTGCAGCCCCAGCCCCAACCCCGGCAGTTGGCGCTCGGCGGCATTCGTCGCCCGGTCGAACGGCGCGAAGATCCGCTCGGTGCTCCCGGCGGCCAGGCCGATCCCCTCGTCCCGCACGCTGAGATGCACCTCGGCCCCGCTCACAGCTATCGCGACCGTGACATCCCCCGCGCCCGGCGAGTATTTGACCGCGTTATCGAGGAGGTTGGTCAGCACCTGCTCCAGGCGCGCGGCATCGCCCATCAGCGGTACCGACGCGTCAGGCGCGTCGAGCCCGAACACTTATCCCGCGCCATACTGCTCCCGCGCGCGCCCGACCGCCTCGGCGGCGAGCGCTCGCAGATCCACGGGCGCGAGCGTCAGGGCGAGCTGGCCGGTCTGGATGCGCGACACATCCAGCAGATCGTTGGTCAAGGAGACCAAACGATCGGTGGCCCCGTCGAGCGCCGCCAGCGTCCGCCCCTGGCGCGCGGGATCGATCGGGCCGCGCGCTTGCTGCCGTCGGAGGAGCTGGACATGGCCCTTCAGGGTGGTCATCGGGGTGCGCAGCTCGTGCGCGGCGATGGACAGGAAGACGTCGCGCGCGCGGATCGCCTCCGCCTGCACCCGCGCTTCCGCCTCGCGCCGCGCGACCTCGCGCCGCAGCCGGGACAGCTCCAAGGCGCTGGCGACGCGCGCGAGCAGCTCGCGGGCAGCGAAGGGCTTGACCAGGTCGTCATCCGCGCCCGCCTCCAGCCCCTCGACCGCCGCCTCCTCCCCGGCGCGGGCGGAGAGCAGCACCACCGGCACGGTGGCCGTGCGCCCGTCGGCCCACAGCGCGCGCAGCAGGGCGAACCCATCCAGCCCCGGCATCATCACGTCGGTCAGCACCAGATCCGGGGGGCGCGCCAGGGCCGCGGCGAGTGCCGCGGCGCCGTCGGGCACCGCCTCGACCGCGTAGCGCTCGGCCAGTAGGCGACCGAGATAGTCGCGCATGTCGGCGTTGTCGTCCGCCAGGAGGAGCCGGGCGGGCGGTGTCCCGGTCCCGGGTGGGCCTCCCCGATCGGGAGTTGCCACCTCGGGTAGCCAGCGGCGCGCCTCCTCGACGAACGCGGCGGCCCCATCCCCGCGCTCGTCAACCGGGTCGGCATCGGCGATGCTCCCGCGTTGCAGGTGCGCCGAGCCGAACGGCACCCGCACCGTGAAGGCCGTGCCGCGGCCCTCGCGGCTGTCCACCGCGATCTGCCCGCCGTGCATGCCCACCAGCTCCCGTACCAGCGCCAGCCCGATGCCCGTCCCCTCGTGGGATCGCGAGCGCGCCTGCGGCACGCGATGGAAGCGGTCGAAGAGGCGCGGCAACTCGCTCGCGGGGATGCCAACGCCGGTATCGCGGATGGCGAGTTCGGCGTGGCCCTCGTGCGCGCGCACGGTGACGCCGATCTCACCCTCGAACGTGTGCTTGAGGGCGTTGGAGAGGAGATTCAGGACGATCTGCTCCCACCCGTCGCGATCGAGATAGAGCGGCGCGGGGAGGGGCGGGCATTCTACCGTTAGGGTGAGGCCGGCCCGTTCGATCGCCGACCGGAACGTGCTCGCCAGATCGGCGGTGAGGGCGGCGAGATCGGTGGGGACGAAGCGCGCCACGGCGCGGCCCGCCTCGATCCGCGAGAAGTCGAGGAGGGTGTTGACCAGCTTGAGGAGGCGAAGCGCGTTGCGATGGGCGAGATCGAGCCGCGACCGTCGCTCCGGATCGAGGTCGCCCGCGTCGCGCAGCAGATCCTCGAGCGGCCCGAGCAGCAGGGTGAGGGGGGTGCGGAACTCGTGGCTGACATTGGAGAAGAATGCGGTCTTGGCGCGGTCGAGCTCCGCCAGCGCCTCGGCCCGCTGCCGCTCCTCCTCGTGGGCCAGGGCGTTACGCACCGCCGCCGCGATCTGCCCGGCGAGGAGTTCGTAGAACGAGCGGTACGCCGCATCGAGCGCCCGACTCGGGCTGATCCCCGCCACGATGACGCCGAGCGGGGCTTCCTGGCCCGCGCCGCTGATCGGCATCACCAGGGCGGCGCGGACCGGGTCGCCCCACAGCCCGCCGGTCGTCGCGACTGCGTCGTGTACCGCCTCCACGAGGATCGTCTCGCCGTCGGTGGCCCGCGCGAGCGGCCAGGCCACCTCCTCCGGATGGTCGAGCGCGACGACCCGTGGGCTGGCGGGTTCGCCGGCCGCGAGGCCGACCGCGGCGTGCAGCGTGAGTGCGCGCCCGCCCGCCTCGCGCAGGTAGATGAGGAGGAACGGCACGTCCAGCGGATGATCGGTGATCGACGCGGCGATCGCCCGGACGGTCCGCGCGACGCTGCGCGCCTCGCCCGCCTGCGCGGCCAGGTCGCGCAAGAGACCCAGGCGTCGATCGCCGACGATCTGCTGCGTCACCTCGCTGCAGACCCCGAGCATCCCGACGATCCGCCCGTCGTCATCCTCCGCGGGCGCATGCGAGACGCTGAAGTAGGACTCCTCGCGGTAGCCGGCGCGCTCCAGCAGGAGCGGCAGCGCGGGGGTCCAGTTCGCGACGCCGGTCTCCAACACCCGCGCGATCATCGGGCCGAGGGTGTCCCAGGACTCGGCGAGCGTGATCCGGATGTCGCACCCCAGCGCCAACGGGTGCTTGTCGCCGATCAGCGCGGCGTACGCATCGTTGTAGAATTGGATGAACTGCGGCCCCCAGGTCAGCACCATCGGGTAGCGCGATACGAGGAGCGTGCGGACCAGGGCGCGCAGGCTCTGCGGCCAGGTCTCGGGCGACCCCACCGGCGTGGCGGCCCAGTCGTGCGCGCGGACGCGCGCGTGCATCTCGCTCGGCCCAGGGAAGAGTTCGCCCGCCCGCCCGCGTTGTCCGCCCACCACTCCTCGCTCGGTTCACGTCATCGTCGGGCCCCGCCTCATCGCGCCGTAGGGCGGCGGGGGCTCGTCGCACCAATCCCGGTCGCCCGGGGGCGACCGCCAAGGGTAGTATAGCGAAGGGGCGTGGTGGGAGCGAAGTTGTTGCGCTCATGCAGACCGGTTACCGCCGGGCGGCGGCCCGACGCGATACCAACATGCCCCATCACGAGCGGCGGGGTTCGGTAGGCGAGCGCGGCGTGGTGGCGCTGGCGAGTATAGCGGACGGCGATCCACGCGAAGGGGCAGTCCGCGCGTCGGTCCGTCTCCGCCAACGATCGGTAACGACCATGTCGGCGTTGCGCGTGGCGAAACGGCGCTCGGCCACGGCGTTGTCGGGGGGCGCACCGGCCCGTGTCTGATTTTTGACATAAGAATTGGGCGCGGTTGCGGCCGGGGTGGCCGATGGCCTCGCCTGCGCTGGCGATTGCCCGGTCGCTGACCTTCCCTGGTATGATGGTCGCGCGGTACGCGACAGGACCATGAATGGAGGTGGGTGATGGCGCGGGAGCGGGTGGCGGTGCTGCATTGTCCGGCCACCGCCAGCGACGACGCGGTGCGCGACGCGGTCTTCCGCGCGGCGGACCTCGTCGGCGACGGGATACGGCGGGGGCTTTCCGGCAAGCGGCGCATCCTGATCAAGGCGAATATGGGGACGGGCGACCTGCGTACCCACGCCGGGCGGCAGGTGGCGCTCTCCGACGTCGGGGTGGTGCGCGCGACGGTCGCGCTCATCCGCCAGTTTCACCAGGGCGAGCTCCTGATCGGCGACGCGACGACCGGGGACAGCGCCTATCGGCTCTGGGACGCGCTCGGCTACGCGACCGCGCTCGCGCCCTACGATGTCCGACCGGTCGATCTGAAGGATGGGCCCTATGTCGAGATCGCCGTGCCGGGCGGCGGCCTCTTGCACAGCCACTACTGGCTCGCGCGCGCCTACGCCGAGGCCGATGCGATCGTCTCCTGCGCCAAGCTCAAGGCGCACCTCTCGACCGGCAGCACCGGCTCGTTGAAGAACCTCTTCGGGCTGCTGCCCACCCTCCACTACGGCTCGCCGCGCCGCTATCTCCACGCGCCGATCCGCCTGCCGCGGGCGATCGTGGACTGCGGGCTGCTCAACCCGCCGGTCCTCTGCGTGATCGACGGGCTCGTCGGGCAGTTGGACCGGGAGTGGCACGGCCCGCCGGTGCAGACCGACACGCTCCTCCTCGGCACGAACACCGTGGCGACCGATGCGACCGCGATGCGCGTGCAGGGGATGGACCCGACGGCGGACTACGGCACATGGCCGTTCTACTTCGACTCCAATCCGCTCAAGCTGGCGGCGACCATGGGGCTCGGCCCGGTCGAGGAGGGCGGGATCGACGTGGTCGGCGACGGCATCACGCGGGTACGCCATCCCTTCACGGTGGACCGCACGCGTTCCGCGGACCGCGACCGCGTGCGGCGCGAGGTGGCCGCGCAGGCGCTCGTCTTCCAGGCGCGGCGCGAGGAATTGCTGGATACCTACGGGGGACAGATCGTGGCCCTGGCGGGTGGGGAGGTTGTCGAGGCGCACGAGGCGATGGCCGACTTCGGGGCGCGCGGCGACGCGGCCGGCCCCGGGGCGGGGCGGGGTATCTTCCTCAAGGGGGTCGTACCCGCGGCCGCGGAACGCGAACATCTGGCGCTCTACGCGCCGATCGCCCACGGCCCCGCCTTCACCAGCGCGTAGGCGACGATGACGCCGATGGCGGGTCACCGCGGCGTGGCCTTGCGGCGCGCCCGCCGCGGCGGGTGCGCCGGGCGAATGGTAGCCGAAGCCCCCGGGGGGACTAGAGCGGCACCTCGAGTCGTATCGCCACGGTATCGCCTTCCGCGAGCGTTTCGGTTTGTTGGACGCGCGCCTTGATGGGCACGAGAAAGCGACCATCCTTGGGGAACAGCGACGTCTTCCACTCGGTCTTGCCGATCCGGGCCCGTACCGGGATCATCCCCCAGCCGTAGGTCACGAGCCCGGCCACGCCCTTCAAGGCGGAGCAGTGCTCCTCCGGCACGGTCACAAAGTAGTATGGGGCGGGGCCGCGCCAGGACCACAACTCGCCGCTGAATTCGATCCGCATGACAAGCCTACCACTACACTCCGGTTGTCAAAGGGATGGTCGCGATCGATCTGGCGCATTATAGCGGAGCGTGTTCGCGCAACACGCCCGTTCCCGAGCCCGCGCTACCCGCGTGGGCGGGGCGGTCGCCCGACAAACCCCCACGATAGCCGAGCCCGCCGCGCTCTATTCGGCCTGGGAGGCGACCGCTGCGGAGTGCCTCGCCGGGGGTTCGGACCGGGCCTTGTCGTGCGGATCAGTCCGTGGAGACCGGGCCGCTGGCGCGCGGCTCATCCGGGGTGAAGATGGTGTGTAGGGTCGGGCTAACGAACTCGCGTGCGAGGCAGTCCATGTACTCCACATCCCACAACGTACCGCCCATGAGCTGGCATTCGCGCCGCCTCCCGATGGTACGGAACCCCGCCTTCTCGTAGACTCGCCGCCCCGCCAGATTGAAGTCGTAGACCTTCAGCATGACGCTGTGCAAGCCGAGCGCCGTGAAGGCATAGTCCAGCATGAGCCGCGTGGCCTCGGTCCCGTAGCCCTGGCCGCGACAGTCGGCCTCCCCGATGAACAGGATGAACTCCGCCGTGCGCGCCCGCCAGTCGAGGTCCACCAGCGCGGTATTCCCGATCGGTCGCCAACCATCGCGCAGGTAGATGGTGAAATTGACGGAGCGCTCGTCGCCGCCCAACTGGTCGTAACTCGCGGTCACCTGCTCGATGGTGGTCGGCTGCGACGACCGCAGCGTGCGGGTGACCGCGAAGTCGTTGGTCCAGCGCCCGTAAACGGGGATGAGGTCGCGACGCAGCGGCCCGAGCGCGAGGCGGTCCCCGACGATCGCGACGACGGGTGGGCCAACCGGATCGGTGCTGGGCATCGTACCCTCCTCCTCGGCGCGGCGGCCCCGCGCGATACCGCCCGCAGGCCGGCACCGGCGTGATCGATCCCTCGCGGGAGTCGCGAACCATCGGCCCCGTTTAGCACGCCCGGGGGCGCGGACCGCCGAGGCCCGCCCGCCCGGGAGACAGCCTCGGCGACAGCGCGCGGCGGGTCGATCGCGCCGCCCCCCTCCCGCCGCTCCTCGCCCCTCGGAGCATTGTCGCCGGGGCGGTTGCCCCCTACCCCGCGATCAGGTCAGTTCCTTCGGCAGCACCACCGACGGGATGCCGGCCCCCCCGAGCAGGGCGTTGAAGGCGGCGACATCGACCATGATGAGCGACTCCAGGTGCTCGATCTCCCGGTCGATCCGGCCGGAGATTTCCCCGAACCCCTCCTTCGTGCCCTGCGTCGGCACGGCGTCGGCGCCGGCGACGAAGTCGATCAGGGTGCCGAGTTTGACATTCAGCGCGGTCGGGCGGCTGAGCGGGCTGTCGGCCTTGACGTCGATCAGCTGCCCCTCGATGGCCGTCAGGTCCTCGCACAGCGTATCGGCCGCGGCGGCGATCCGCTCGGCGTCGGGGCGCTCCTTCGTCACCTCCTTCCATCGCGTGATCTGCTCGCGGACGTCGCGCAGCCCGTTGATCGTGTCATTCGTCTCGGAGAGCCGGTCGCGTATCGCCAGGAGCAGCCGGAACTGCTCCTCCAGGTCGGCCTGCGTCGCCTCGACGC
>DATCMP010000076.1:0-5471 GCA_036563365.1 Thermomicrobiales bacterium | reverse complement strand
GGAAGGTCAAGGGGGATCAGTGGGAGAAAGGGAGAGATGGCAACCTTCACGCTCAACGCCACCGCCGCCTCGTTGCTCGGGTTTCTGCACGAAGGGCCGCGCACCGGCTGGGATCTCGTCGTCATCGCCCAGGAGCGGATCGGCGAATTCTGGTCGCTCACCCAGAGTCAGGTCTACCGCGAACTCGCCGCGATGGCCGCCGCCGGGCTGATCGTGGCCGGGGAACGCGGCCCGCGCGATCGCCGCCCGTATGCGCTCACCGCAGCCGGCCGGGAGGCGTTCGATACCTGGGCGGCGCGTGTGCCGGGGGAGGATACCCTGCGGCTGCCCTTCCTCCTCTACGTGGCGCTTGGCCGTCACATCCCGCCCGCGCGCCTGCACGCCGCCGTGCGCGCCCATCGCGCCCTCCACGAGGCGCAACTCGCCAAATACCAGGCCATCTACGCCACATGCGCGGAATGGGGGGACGACGATCCGTATAGCCTGGCGACCCTCCGGTTCGGCCTCGCCTACGAGCAGATGATCCTCGACTGGTTCGCCACCCTGCCTCCCGAGCTCAGCGGCGCGGCGGAAATCGCGCCCGTAGCGGTCGCGGGCCGTGTACCCCGGCCCTCAGCACCACAAGCTCGGGAGTAAGCAACGGCGCACGAACGTGGTAGGCCCACCCGAATGATGGCCCACCGCTTGCGCTTAGACGGGGCGCGAGCGGGACGCCAATCGCGGGATGTTGCCGATACTGATACTATCCGTACTGCTGTTGATCGCCGAGAGGAATTTCGGATGACCGCGACGATCCTCGTCGCCGACGATGAAATCCCGATAGCCGAGTTACTCGCCGACCTCCTCGAGGAGGTTGGTTATCGCGTTATCCTCGCCTACAATGGCGCTGAAGCGCTCCAGCTCCTCGAACGCGAGCGGCCCGATCTGCTGGTCACCGACAACATGATGCCCCGGTTGAGCGGCCTGGAGCTGATCGCGCACCTGGAACGCCATCCCACCCTCACGATCCCGGTCATCCTGATGAGTGCTGTGCGCCCGGAGCCGTCCCCCCCGGTCCCCTTCGTGCCCAAGCCGTTCGACCTCGACCACATGCTCGACCTGATCGCCAAACTCCTCCCCGCCTGAGCCTTTTTGCGCGCGGCCTCCTGCTCTGCGACCATTGCGCCGCAGGAGATGTCGATTTTTTTGCCCGCCGCTCGTCTTACTCGCGATGGCGGCGGCAAATGTGCTCCCGCCCGGACCATCCCGACGAAGGAGGCGACCGATGGCGCAATTCCTCTTGCTGATCCGTGGCGGCGACGACGCCTGGAACAGCTTCACCCCCGAACAGATGGAGATCGAAACGCAGCACTATTTCGCCTGGACCGATCAGCTCCGCGCCGCCGGGCATCTCGTCGCCTCCGAGCAGTTGCACCCCGGCGGCCAGGTCGTCCGCGGGCGCGACGGCAACCTGATCGTCGATGGGCCGTTCGCCGAGACCAAGGAGAATATCGGCGGCTTCTACCTGCTCACCGCCGCCGACGCCGCCGAAGCGGCCGAGCTCGCCAAAGGCTGCCCCGCCCTCCGCCACGGCGGCATCATCGATATCCGCGCGGTGATGAGCTACTGAGTGGGGGGTGGGCCGGGTCTATGCGTGGGTGGGCTGGTGGCTAAAGCCGCCAGCCCACCCACGCTACAACCCTGTCGGGCTCGATCAGCACCGCCCAGAAGAAAGGTATCGGCATGATCTTTCGGACGCCGCAAATCAATCTCTACTCGCTCGACATCTTGAAGTCGGTCGCGTTTTATGCCGAACTCGGCTTTGTCGAGACGTTCCGCACGCCGCAGGAAGGCCACCCCGACCACGTCGAATTGCTCCTCGATGGCTTTACGATCGGCATCGCGTCGGCCACCGCCGCCGCCGCCGACCACGGCCTCCAACCGCAACTGACCGGTCGCGCCATCGAGATCGTCCTCTGGACCGATGACACCGATGGCGCATTCGCCCGCCTCACCGCCGCTGGGTCGCGCGCCCTCTCCGCCCCGCACGACTGGCTCGAAGACCTCCGCATCGCCTGGGTCACCGACCCGGACGACAACCCTATCCAACTCGTCCAGCGCCGCGCCTGAGCGACGCGCCGCAGCCCGAGCCTCTACCCCCGCCCCGCCAACGAGTCACCCCTCCCCGCGTCGGGGAGGGGCCGGGGGAGAGGCCAATCCACCCATCCCCCACGCTACCCCTCAGAGGCACCGATGCACACCCCAGCAACAGCTCAGCACGACAACGCGGCGCTCGCCACCCGGCACGCCCTGGATGGCCTCTTCCGCCGCAACTACGGCCAGCTCGTCGCGACCCTCACGCGGATCTTCGGCCCCCGGCACCTCGATCTGGTCGAGGACATCGTGCAGGAGACGCTGCTGAAAGCCCTCGGCCAGTGGGCCTATCACGGCCTGCCGACCAACCCGACCGGCTGGCTCTACCGCGTCGCCCGCAACGGCGCGCTCGACGCGCTGCGCCGCGAGCGGACCTTATCGGGCAAGATCGACCTTCTCGCCAGCCAGCTGACCGACGCCTTCCCCGACACCGCGACGCCCCGCCACCCAGACGATCCCGAGGGGCGCGACGACCGCCTGCGCGACGATCAGCTACGCCTCATCTTCGGCTGCTGCCACCCCGACCTCTCCCGCGAGGCGCAGATCGCCCTGACCCTCAAAACCCTCCTCGGTTTCGGCGTCCCCGAGATCGCCCGCGCCTTCCTCGTCCCCGCCCCGACGATCGCCCAGCGCCTCGTCCGCGCCAAACGGACCATCCGCGAGCGCGACCTCGCGTTCACGATCCCGGTCGCCGCCGCACTGCCCGCGCGGCTCGACGCGGTCCTCGCCGTCCTCTACCTCCTCTTCAACGAAGGGTACACCGCGCACAGCGGCCCCGCGCTGACCCGTCAGGACCTCTGCGCCGACGCCATCCGCCTCTGCTCGATCCTCGCCGCCGCGCCGGTCGGCGACACCCCGCGCGTCCACGCCCTGCTGGCCCTCTTCCTCCTCCAGGCGTCGCGCCTCCCCGCGCGCACCGACGAGGGGGGCGCGCTCCTCACCCTCACGGAGCAAGACCGCGCCCGCTGGGATCGTCGCCTGATCGTCGCCGGGCTCCGCAGCCTGCGCCGAGCGGCGGCAGGGGACGCGCTGACGACCTACCACCTCCAGGCCGAGATCGCCGCTTGCCACGCCCTCGCCCCGACCCACGCCGCGACCGACTGGCGGCGGATCCTGGTCGCCTATGACACCCTCGCCCATCTCGACCACTCGCCGCTGATCCTCCTCAATCGCGCCGTCGCCCTCGCCGAAGTCGCCGGAGCCGAGGCCGCTCTGGACGAGGTCGCTCGCCTCCTCCGCGCGCCGACCCTCGCCCGCTACCCCCTCGCCCACGCCACCCACGCCGATCTCCACCGGCGACGCGGCGACCTCCCCGCCGCGCACGCCGCCTACGGCGTCGCCCTCACCCTCACCACCAACCCCACCGAGCGCCGCTTCCTCGAACGCCAACTGCGCGCGGTCGCGCCGGATGCGGGCGGGACATCGACACGACCTTGCGAGGGCCGGCAGACAGAAACGGCGGCGGGGCGACAGTAAACTCCTGTCGCCCCGCCGCCGTATTCGGTGCTGATCTGCTGCCTGCGCTACGCGCGAATTGTTGCTGGAAAGAACCTCCCCGGCGCGCTACCGGTAGAAGTACGGGTCGAGCACCGCCACCTTCGTGATCTGATCGACCGGCAAGCCGTTGCGCTCGGCGGCCTGCCGAATCGCCTCGGGGTTCGGCCCGTCGTAGATGCAGAAGGTCTTCTGCTTGTCCTCGCTGACATAGGAATGGATCCAGGTGACAGCCACATCGGCGTTGCAGCCGATGATGCCGCGTGCCGCCGTCTCGCCCTCCTCGGAAATCGGCAGCCCCAGGCCGTCGGGGAATGTTCGCTCAACCATATACCGTGGCATCGGTCCACCTCCTCTATAGCAACGCGTCGAATTGCCGACGGGGATATTCTGCCGCATCGCCCCGGTGCCGCGTATCGGAGGCGTCCCCTATTTTGGCGTCACGTCCCCCCCAGATTGGGGCAAGAGTGCGCGTTGCGCGGCCACGCGCGCCGCCTCCGCCCGCGAGCGCACGCCGAGCTTGGCGAGGATGGCCGAGATGTGGTGCTCGACCGTCTTGGGGGTGACAAACAGCCGCGCGGCGATCTCGGCGTTGCGGAGGTCGGCGGCGAGGAGACCCAGTATCTCGAGTTCGCGGCCGGTCAGCCCGACGGGGTTGGCACGGGTTGTCGGCCGCGGGCCGCGCGGGATGGCCCGCGCGCCCCGTTCGCGCAGCCGCCGCGCGACCGCTTGTGCCATCGGTCGCGCGCCCAACTGCTCGAAGGTAACGAGCGCCCGGCGCAGCGCCGCCTCGTCATCGCCCTCCGACAACGCGCGGGCCGCTTCGTAAGGGCAGCCGAGCCGCGCCCACGCCGCCGCGGCACCGGCCCAGTCGCCCGCGACCTGGAGGGCGAAGGGGTTCGTCGGCGTCGCCGACAGGTCCACCTCCTCCCCGGCGCGCCACAGCCAGTAGCCCAATTCGGCCGTGAACCAGCGGTGATCATGGCGGGCGGCGAGGGCGAAGGCGGCCCCCGCCTCTGCCCGTATCCGCGCCCGGTCGCCCGCGAGAGACGCGGCCTCGGCGCGCGCCGCGTGGACCGGGGCCAGGCGCTGCAACGTCCCCGTCTGCTGCGCCAACGCCAGCGCCTCGTCGAGCGCGGCGGCAACCTCGGGATCGCCTCGGCGAGCGCGGACGCGCCCGAGCGCCACGAGGGCCATGATCCGGCTGATCGTGGCGCTGGAATGGTGTCGCCACACCTGTATCGCCCGCGCGGTCGCCTCGCTCCAACGCCCGCTATACATGCGACAGAGCGCCTGCCACGCCAGCATATACAGCCGGTGATGGTCGATATCGCGCTCGGCACAATACGCGATCCCCGCGTCGAGGTACTGGTCGGCGAGGGCCAGGTGATAAAACTCGCCGAGGGCGGAACCGAGATTCACGAACGCGAGCGCGACCTGCGCCTCGAGCCCCGCCTGGCGGGCCAACTCGCCGCTGCGCTCCAGATACCGACGCCCATCGAGATCGTCGGCCACGAGCATCGCCGAACCGACGGCATTGTAGGCACCGCTGAGGATGTCCGTCCGCTGGAAGCGCTCGGCCAGGGCGATCGCCTTGTTCCCCCAGCGGATCGCCTCGGCGCTGTCGCGATCGAGCATCCGCAAGTGCGCGCGCGCGCGATAGGCTTCCGCTAATTCGGGGCCGGGGGGCAGCGCTTCCAGCAGGGCCAATGAGGCGCTGCTCGCCCCTTCCGCCTCCGCATTCCGCCCCCCAACGACCAGTTGCGACGCCAGGCGGCTCAGGTTCTCGCCTTCCCGCAACCGATCCCCCAACTCGCGCCAGATGGCGGTCGCCGACCGGCAGG
>DATCMP010000071.1:0-1846 GCA_036563365.1 Thermomicrobiales bacterium | reverse complement strand
GGGTGGCAAGCGGATAGTATCCGGTTCATCCTGCTGCGAGCCGAGGCTGAGGGCCGCGATTCCCCTTGCCCTAATCTTCCATCGGGATGAGCTTGCCGGGGTTCATGATCCCCAGCGGGTCGAGGGCGCGCTTGATCGCCTGCATCACCAGCAGGGCTGGGCCGTGCTCCTGAGCCATATACTGCGGGCGCACGAAACCGACGCCATGCTCACCGGTAACGGTGCCGCCCATCGCCAGCGCGAGTTCGTGGATTTCCGCCGACGCTTTCAGGACGCGGTCGACTTCGTCGTCGTTGCGCGGGTCGATGACGAACGCGGAGTGGACGTTGCCGCTGCCGATATGGCCGTAGGTGGTGCAGCCGACATCCCACTTCTTGGCGATCTGCGCGATCATCCCCAACGTCTCGGGCATCCGCGAGATCGGCACGGCGATATCTTCGCCGGTCGCGACGCGCGTGGCGTGCGGCTTCACCGTTCCCGCCGCCGCGCCCATCACGCTGCGCGCCTGCCAGAGGGTCGCAACGCGCTTCGGGTCGTCCGACCATTCGACGTGCGGGCTGAGGGTCTTGAGGATCTCGGCGACCGCCTGCGCCGTCTCGGCTACCCCGGCGGGCAAGCCCTCGATCTCGATCAGCAGCATCGCCGCGGCGTCGGGTAGTTTGAGGTCGGGGCGATATTTATTGACCGCCTGGATCGCGGCGCGGTCCATCAATTCCAATGCGGAGGGGATGATGCCGCCGCGGAAGATCTGCCGCGTCGCTACGCCGGCATCTTCGAGCTTGTCGAAGAAGGTCGTCACCACACCGCGCGCTGGTGAGCGCGGCAAAATCTTCATGCGGAGCTTGGTGATGACCCCCAGCGTCCCTTCGGAGCCGCAGAAAAGGCCGGTCAGGTTCATCCCCGACGCGCTCTGGAGCGCCTTCGAGTCTGCCGAGCCGGTCTGGATGACCTCGCCGGAGGCCAGGACAACTTCCATCCCCAGGATATAGTGCAACGTGCTACCGTAGCGCACGGCGCGCATCCCGCAGGAGTTGTTCGCCACCATCCCGCCGATCGTCGCCATCTTCGTGGAGCCGGGATCGACCGGGAGGGAGAAGCCGAGCGGCAGGAGTTGCGCGTTGAGGGTGTCGTGGATGATCCCCGGCTCGCAAACGACTTGCAAATTGTCGAGATCGACTTCCAGCACCTTGTTCATCCGGCGCAGGTCGAGGGTGATCCCCCCGGCGCGCGGCACCGAGCCACCCGTCATCGCCGACGCCCCGGCACGCGGGATGATCGGCACACGGTATTTCGCCGCAACCTTCACCGCGTAGACCACATCGTCGGTGGTATCCGGCTGCACGACGACATCCGGCATCCCCGGTCGCAGGGCCGAGGAGAACGAGGCATCGTATGAATAGGCGATCAGATCCCACTCTGCGGTGAGGATCCGATCGGGCCCGAAGCGATCCTGGAGTTCTTGGAGTGCGGCGGGCGGGAATGGTTTCCGCTCCGGCCCGGGTGCCGAGCCGGTCTCTTCGATCCGCCGTTCCGTTTGCGTCATCATCGCCCCCTCTATCTAACCCTTACCCAGCGGTATGACTGATTATGGCGTGCTGCCGGGGGCTTGTCCAACGCCGCCAGGTGATCACTGGAGCGTAAGGACATCCTGTGCCCGGATCCAGCCGACGGTTCCGTTGGCGATGCGGAATTGTCGCCACGTAACCCCGTCGACAGTCTGGGCGTTGCCGGTTGCCTCCAACAATGTACCGGGCTGTAACGCACCCTGCGCGGCATAGGTCGTACCGGGACCCGCTCGAAAGTTGACCGGTAACTCCGTATTCACCCGGTCGGTGGCAACGAAGGC
>DATCMP010000069.1:0-9416 GCA_036563365.1 Thermomicrobiales bacterium | reverse complement strand
CGGTGGCACTCGCGCGATGCGCGCGAGTGCCACCGCCCGCCCTGTCCGATGCGGGGCCGACACGCTATACTGGTCTAGCGATATGATGAGAGGGTGCGAGGTTCATGGTCGCCCGGAGACAAGGGCAGGAATGTGGGCGGGCCAACGGGCGCGAGGATTACGCCTGTCCGCGCTCTACCTACTCTTGCTGGCGGCGCTGCCGGGGCTGATGGGGTTCACGGTCCCCCGCACCGCGAACGAGCCGGGGTTGCTGCCCGCTGGGCCGGAGGCGACGCCATTCACCCTGAGCGATCTCGCCCTCCTGCGTAGCCAACCGGCTCCGCCGGCGATCGGGGCGCGCAGCGCGATCGTCTGGGATGCGACCGCGGGGGTCGAACTCTTCTCAAAGGCACCGGACGAGCGGATACCCCCGGCCAGCACGACGAAGATGCTGACGGCGTTGATCGGTATCGACGTCCTGAAGCTCGACACCAGGATAGCCGTCGATAAGCGCGACATCAGCCTGCCGGAATACGAAGAATCGACGATGCAGTTGATCGCGGGTGATGTCGTCACCTTCGAGGATCTCCTCTACGGGATGCTCCTGGTCTCCGGTGGCGATGCCGCCCGCACGACCGCCCGCGCGGCGGGAACGATCCTGCTCGCGGGTACACCGGGCGATCCGGTCGCCCGCTTCATGCAGGAGATGAACGATCGGGTCGCCAAGATGGGTTTGCAGAATACCCATTTCATCAACCCGCACGGCGATGACGCGCCCGGCCACTACAGTAGCGCCCGCGATCTGCTGCGGATCGCCGATGAGGCGCTGAAACGCCCGGACTTCGCGCGGATCGTCGAGACGAAGACGGCGACCAGGCAAACCGTGGATGGTCAGCACGTCTTCGCGCTGAAGAACACCAACGACCTCCTCTTCGCGCGCGCGGGGATACACGGCGTCAAGACCGGCACGACCGAAGGCTGCGGCCAATGCCTCGTCGCGGCGCAATGGGGACCGGGCGGGCGGATCATCTCGGTCGTCCTCGGGGCGACCGATCGGAGCGCCGACACGACGATCCTGCTCGACTGGACCAACGCCTCGTACCGCTGGTTCACCCTCGGCCAGGGTGGCGATCTGGCCGGGCTAAACGCCGCGCTCGCCCGCTGGGGGGTCACCTTCCACGACCGTCGCGTGATCGTCCTGCAGGCGTGGGAAGCGCCGTCGTTGCGCTATCGCTTGCTGCTGGAACGCGGGTTGGGGAAGCCCGGCGAACCGCGCGGCGAGGTCGTTTTCCTGACGACGACCCGCGAGGTGTTGCGCTTACCGGTCTACGCCGCCGAGCGGACGGACAATCGGACGCCAGCAACGCCGACAGCGCCGTAACAACCGTACCCTTTGACGAATGACCGACGCAGCGGAGAGCAAGGCGCGCCCGACTATACGCATACCGCCCACCCGCCCGCTGCCGCGTCCCACGAGAAATACGAGGATCCTGATGGCGAACAATGAACGCAAGGCCGCACCGCAACGCGGTGCCTCGGACGACAATACTTCCCTCGAACGATTACAAAAAGTGCTGGCGGCGCGCGGGGTCGCCTCGCGTCGCGCCGCCGAAGAGATGATCCAGGAAGGTCGAATCTCGGTCGATGGTCGCGTTGTGACGGAGTTGGGGACGAAGGTCGATCCGGCGCGGCAGGAGATCCGCATCGGGAGCCGCGTCCTCAAGCAGCCGCGCGCGATCTATCTCGTCCTCAACAAACCGCGCGGCTATATCACCACCGCCAGCGACCCGGAAGGTCGGCGCACCGTCTACGACCTGCTCGATCCGGGCGAACTGCGCGAGCGGATCTACCCGGTCGGGCGGCTCGATATGGACAGCGAGGGATTGCTGCTGATGACGAACGACGGCGAGTTCGCCAATCGCGTCGCACACCCGCGCTACCGGCTCGACAAGGAGTACAATGCGCTCGTCGAGGGTTCGCCGTCACCGGGTGCGCTGGCACGGTTGGCGCAAGGCGGCTTCCTGATTAACGGCGGGCGGACAAGCCCGGCTGAAGTCTCCATCATCGGCCACGAGGCAGGCGGCACCTGGGTGCGCGTGGTCATCCACGAGGGGCGGAAACGCCAGGTGCGGCGGATGATGGAAGAGATCGGCCACCCGGTACGGCGTCTGCGCCGTGTGCGCCTCGGGCCGTTGACACTCGCGGGCCTCCCCGCCGCGACCTATCGGCCCCTCTCGGGAGAGGAGTTGCTGCGCTTGCGCCGGATGGTCGGGCTCGCGGGCGAACAACCAACGGAGCCTGAAGAACGGCCAGAGCGCGTGCGCTCGGCCCCCACGGCGAACAAGCGCCCGCTCGCAACGGCCGCGCCGCGACCAGCCAGCGTCCCTGGACAACGCGTGCCAACGCGGACCCTCGGCGAGGGCCGCCCGAACACCGCCCAAGGCCGCGCGAGTAGCGGCCCGCCGGAGCGGTCATATCCGCGCCCGACCGACGAGCGTACGGGTGCAAAACCAGGCGGCGTGCGACGTGATGAGCGTGGCGACCCCGCCGGATCGAGGCAGAGCCCGCCACGTCGCGACGAGCGCAGCGGTTCCACCGCGGGGAGGGCGGCTGATATGCGGCATGACGAACGTGGAGGCGCGGCGCGACCGAGTCAGGGCGCTATCCGTCGCGACGAGCGCGGCGACGCGCGGTCCCAGGAGCGCGGCGGCAGCCCACGATCGAGGCAGCAGGATAGCCCGCCGCGCCGCGACGAGCGCGGCGGCGGTACGGGAAGCACAGCGGGAACAGGAGGACGGGGTGGCCGACAGCCGGGTGGAGTCCAGCCGCGACGTACACGACCGTAAGGCGCTGCCGCGGACGATCGCGATCGATGGCCCGGCGGGAGCGGGCAAGAGTACCATCGCCGATGCACTGGCGAAGCGACTCGGCTATCTCTACTTCGATACCGGTGTCCTCTATCGGGCGGTCACCCTAGCAGCCCTACGCCGCCAGCTCACCCCGACGGACCAGGCGGCACTCGCGGCGCTGGTGGAGCAAATTCACATCGATGTCCTCCCGCCGACGCAGCAAGACGGGCGCGGACTGACCGTGCTCCTCGATGATGAGGATGTCACCTGGGCGATCCGCGAGCCGGATGTCGACCGCAATGTCTCGGCCGTCAGCGCCCAGCAGGCGGTACGTCAGGCGCTCCTGCAACGACAACGGGCGGTCGCGGCGCGTGGCGGCATCATCATGGCCGGGCGCGACATCGGCACGGTCGTCTTGCCGGATGCCGACCTCAAGCTCTATCTCGAAGCCTCGCCGACAGAACGCGCCCACCGGCGGGCCGTCGAGGAGCAAGGGCGAGGCGTCGAGCGGCCTTTCCCCGAGGTGCTCTCCGAGATCGAGCGCCGCGATGATATCGACTCCCATCGCGCCCTCTCGCCCCTCCACCCCGCCGACGACGCGATCATCGTCGATACCGAAGGCTCGGACATCGATGGCGTCCTCGCCACGATCGACCGCATCATGGAGCGTGGCGCGTGACCGGGAGTGCCGTGCCGCAGCAACTCACCCCCGCGCCGCCCAAAAAACGACGCACGTTGCGTAGCCGGGCGAAGTGGGCGTTTTACCAGTTCGTGCGCTTCGCGGTGCAGGTGCTCGGCTATTTTCTGATCGGGCTGCGAATCAAGGGCAAGGAAAACGTTCCGCGCACCGGCCCGCTCCTCCTCGTCTCCAATCATCTGCATAATTGGGATATGATCGTGATCGGTGCCGCTGTGCCACGCCCGGTCTTTTTCATGGGCAAGCGCGAACTGTTCGAGCACTGGTTCTTCGGCTGGTTCATCCGCACGATGGGCGCATTCCCGGTCAACCGGCAGGCGGTCGATCGCGCCGCCCTGCGCCACGCGGGCCTGCTGCTGGATGAGGGGCTAGTCGTCGGAATCCTCCCGGAGGGGACGCGCAGCCTCACGCGACAGTTGACGGTCGGCAATCCGGGCGTCGCGCTCGTCGCCTACCAACGCGGCGTGCCGATCCTGCCGGTGGCGATCACCGGTACACAGCACCTCCCGTTCGATGCGAAGCGCACCGGCCAGCACTGGTTCGGGCGCCGGGTCACGGTGACGATCGGCCGCCCGTTCGAGCTGCTACCGCGACAACCTGGTGTGCGTCCCGACCTCGCAGCCGCAACGAACCAGATCATGTACGCGATCGTGGAACTCCTCCCGCCACAGTATCATGGGGTATATGGCAAGCAGCAACCAGGAGAATAGACGAGGGGTGCCAAGCAGTGCCGCAGGGTTTCCGCCTGCGTGCGCCCTGCCAGCATCAACGTACCGAGAGACACGTTTATTGCCGACCTATCCCGTAGAGCGCGGGGCGATCACCAAGGCAGGTGATCGCCCCGCGCTCTGTGCCATTATGCGGCGGCGCTAATAGCCCCGCCGCTTATCGACGACATTCTTGAGCGGCTCACCGGCCAGGAATCGCCGCACGTTCTCGCTGATGATCGCATAGGCGCGCGGGCCATACTTCGGCGTCAGCCCGCCGTAATGGGTCAGCAGGATGAGGTTCGGGGCGTCCCACAGCGGGTGATCGGCGGGTAACGGCTCCGGCTCGGGGACATCGGTGCCGCAACCGGCGATCGTGCCGTCATGCAGGGCGGTGATCAGGGCCTCCTGGTCCACGATCGCCCCGCGCCCGACATTGTAGAGATAGGCGCTCGGCTTCATCAGGCGCAATTCGGCGGCGCCGATCAACCCTTTCGTCTCGGGGGTGAGGGGCAAGCAGATCACGACATGATCGGCCTCGGCCAGGAGGCCGTGGAGATCGTCCGGGGCGAACTGGCGATCGAGCAAACCGTCAGGCGCGGGCTTGTCTGAGCGCCGCCAGCCGGTGACGCGCATCCCCAGCCCCTTCGCCTTCTGTGCCAGCGAAAGGCCGATATAGCCGAGCCCGAGGATCGCCATCGTCTGGCCTTCGAGCTCGAACATGCCGGTGGGCCAATAAAAACGATGCGCCGTGTGCTGATTGATGATCTGTTCCGGTAGGCGACGGGCGAACGCAAGGACCATCGCCAGCGTTTGCTCGGGTACGCTGGCGACATGGACCCCGACGCAAGAGGTGCCGACGATCTCCTCGCGGGCGATCATCCCCGGCGTACAAACCGCATTCGCGCCCGCCCCGGTGGTCTGCACCCAGCGCAAGCGCTTCGCCCACGGTAACAGCGCATCCGGCACATCGCCGATCACCGCGTCGGCCTCGGCGATATGTCGCTCGCGTACCTCCGGTTGACCTTCGTAGGAGATAAACGTCACGTCCGGGAAATCCGTCGCCAGTTTGGCCCGATAATCAACGCCATCGTTGCGGCCCATGTTGCCGCCCACCAAAATCGTCGTAGACCCGGATTGACTCACCCGCACCTCCTCGATTGACAGCGTATTCAATAGTGGCATCCGCGCTCCACGCCGAGACGCACACCCACGAGAGGGTAGCATATCTCACAACACGACAAAATAGAACGAGGCTGACGGCTGATGGAGATGACGAATGTGATCGCTCGATGGGCGCTGGTAACCGATCGGCCCGGCTCCCATCTGGGGGTTGCGCCAGCAACGTCACCCGAGGGGGCTGGCATGGGGCGATCAACCAGGCAATCGCTATCAAGCGCCTCGTGGTCTTGCCGACGACGAAGCCCCGCGACGCGGCACAGGATAAACCCGCCGACGCGCTAAGTCCGTGAAGAGCGAGGTACCCGGAAGTAGAGCGATACCTTCATCGCAACCTCACCTCCATACGAAGGCCGAGCCTCCCTGTCGGGCTGGGGCATTCGCAGCTCGTGGGCTCACAAGGCCGGGCGCTCCCTGGGCGCTTCAGCAGCCCGCCAGCGTCGGCCATACCCGCCGATCGCCCGGCAAAACGCATCGCAAAAAATACAGCCCTCAATCGTGCGAGATGATCCCATGATAATGATCCATCGCCCCACTTCCTCCGTAGTAGTTAGCGTGAACCCATTCCCAACCTCCCTCCTCCCAAGGTGGGCCTCGCAAGAGGCCCACTTTTTTGTGGTGGCATCGGCGATTAGGCCCAATGCGCGACGCAAAGGCACCGCGCAGGTTTCGTGCACGGTGCCTTTACCGATCCGTGTCAACGATGGCGGCGATAACCGCGCCGAGAGCGCGGTTATACCACGGCGGCGAGCGCCGCCGACCCGTAACGTGCGGAGTGGGGCAGCATCGGGGCGAGTAAACGTTGCGCCGCGAGGACGTGGGCACAGGCATCTACCTGACCGAAAAAGTAGCAGGCACACCGCCACTGGCCGTCGCGCACGGTGATCGCGTGGTCATCGTTGCTGCCCTGGAAGATGGCGTCAAGCGCGGTCAGCGCGAACCGTTCGGGCTCCTCGGCATATCGGCGAGCTTTCTCCAGCTTCCCGATCCTGCTACTCCCCGGATCGACCGTCCATGCCGTCTGTTCATAGCGCCCCGCCGCCGGGAGCATCGGCGTGAGCAGACGTTGGGCCGCCATGATATGCGCGCACGAACCGAATTGCGCGAAGGTATGGCAGGCACAGTGCCAATGATCGGTATCGAACGTCAGATCATAATCATCGTTACTGCCATGAAAGCGCGCGGCGAGGGTCGTAATGCGGATACGTTCAGGCTCTTGCGCGTAGCGACGAGCCTTCTCAATCTTGCCGATCATGCTGGAGTTCATCGAGTCACCCCCTGCGTCGATCCTGCGAACCGCTTACCGGCCCCATCAACTTGACAAGGCCCTTGCCACAGCATGTGTGGACATCACCCCGACCGACTGCCTCCTTCTTGTGCTTAACGTGCTACAGACGAACGAACGCCGCAAGAACCAAAGGGAAACAAAAAAGCACCACGGCTTTACGCCCGCGGTGCTTCACATAGAGAGGGGTGAGATTAACAAGCGATTGTGCATCATCACCACCCTACGTAGTGCCAACCCCTGATCCCCTGGTGACGATTATAGATCGCACCGTTGGGAGGGTCAATGTGCAACTTCACAATCTGGCCGTGCCGCAGGGTCTATTCAAAGTCAGGGTGAAGCCCCTCCGGTATGATGCGGTTGCTTGACGACCGCTCACCCCGGAGGAGTGCCATGGATAATAGCACCCGCGTGCCGCCCCTGGCGGTGTACCTGGCCACGATCCCCGAGTTCCGTGCGTCGCGCGGGAAGCGGCACGGGTTGCTGCCGCTGCTGCTCTTGGTCTGCGTGGCGATGCTGTGCGGTGCGCGCGGGCAGAGCGCCATCGCCGCCTGGGGGCGGGACTACGGTCGTCCCTGGCTGCGGCGGCTGGGCTTCACGCGGGGCTACGGGCCGAGCCAGGCGACGTTACACCGCCTCTTCGCCGGGGTCGCCTACCCGGCGGTGGAGGCGGCGCTAGGGCGCTGGGCGGAGCAGGCGCTGCGCGCCTTCCCGCCCGCGCCGGGCACGCCGGAGGGGGTGGCGCTGGATGGGAAGACGCTGCGGGGGAGCCGGAAACGCGGGGCGGCGGACGCCCACCTCCTCGCCGCGCTGAGCCACCGGCGGGGCGTGGTCGTGGGGCAGGTGGCGGTGGCCGACAAGACCAACGAGATCGGCGCGGCGGGCGAACTGCTGCTGACGCTGGCGCTGGACGGGCGTGTCCTCACCGCCGACGCGCTGCTGACGCAGCGGACGGTCGCCCAGGCCATCGTGGCGCGCGGGGGCGACGACCTCCTCGCGGTCAAGGAGAATCAGCCGACCCTGCTGTGGGAGGTGGCGGCGGCGTTCGATGTGCCCGCCGCCGCACCCCAGGCGACCGAGGCGCACAGCCAGCACGGCGGGCGGGTCGAGACGCGACGGCTGGCGGCCTCGACGGCCCTGGTCGGCTACAGCGACTGGCCGGGACTGGCCCAGGCGCTCCGGCTGGAGCGGCGCGTCGTCGCCAAGGCCACCGGCGCGGTGCTGCGTCAGGAGGTCGTGTACGCCGTCACCTCCCTCGCGCCCGAGCGCGCCACGCCCGCCCAACTGCTCACGCTGTGGCGCGCGCACTGGCACATCGAGAACAAATTGCATTACGTCCGTGACGTGACCTTCGACGAGGACCGTGCCCAGGTCCGCGCGGGCACCGCGCCCCAGTGCATGGCCGCCTTCCGCAACCTCGCCATCGGCCTGCTCCGCCTCCTCGGCGCGCCGAATATCGCCGCCGCCATCCGCCGCTACGCCGCCCAGCCCGCCCGCGCCCTCGCCGCCCTCGGCCTCACCGCCGACTTTGAATAGACCCTGTTTCCTCGATTGAGCACGACTCGGTGGCAAAACTACCATCATGCTACAATTTCACTCCAGGATAACTCGCCGCGAGCACCGGAAAACACCGGTCGATCAACGATATTCCAGCGGTAGCAGGACGGGGATATGCAGGCGCAGAATGATGGCGCGGGGCACGAGAGCGAGGCGGGGCGGCGCTACGAGGGGCTGACCCCCTGGCGGATGGCGCTGAACACGATGACGGTCCTCGCCGTCCTGCTCGTCGCCGCGATTCTGATGCAGGTGAAGGAGATCCTGGTCCTCTTCCTGATCGGTATCCTGCTCGCCTCGGCGATCGAACCGATCGTCGGGCGACTCACGATACGCGGACTCGGTCGGGGCCAGGCCGTGTTGATCGTCTATGCGTTCCTATTCATCATCCTCGGCGGGCTCCTCGCCATCCTCGTTCCCACCGTCATCGGCGAGGTTGTGCGCTTCTTCAGCGCCGCGCCGAAGTTGATCGAAGACCTGCGGGAGTCGGTACGCACGAGTCAGAGCGACTTCATCCGCGAGAATGGCCCCTACTTCCTCGATCAGATCGAGAACCGGATCGCGCAGGTCGATATCCCCACCGAGCGCGCCCTGACCCTGGCGACCTATCTGCCGAGTATCTTCGGCTATTTCATCCAGGGGCTGATCACGATCGTCACGGCGCTGATGGTCACGTTCTACTGGCTGACCGAGAAGCAGATCACCAAGCGGGTCTTCCTGTCGTTCTTCGTCTCGGATGATCGCCGCAGCCAGGCGTTGACGATCTGGGATGATATCGAGACGAAGCTCGGCGGTTGGATTCGCGGACAACTGATCCTGATGGGGATTATCGGCGTGGCCGCATCGATCGGCTATTCGCTGATGGGGGTCAAATTCGCGCTCCTCCTCGGGGTGCTGGCGGGGCTCTGCGAGATCATCCCGTTCTTCGGACCGTGGATCAGCGGCGTTCCGGCGGTCTTGCTCGCCCTGACGCAGTCGTGGCGGCTGGCGCTGGCGGTCGCCGCCTTCATCCTTGTGCTGCAACTCCTGGAAGGGAACATCCTGGTCCCGCGCGTGATGAAGGGGAGTGTCGGCCTCTCGCCGCTCCTGGTGGTGCTGGCGGTCCTCGTCGGCGCGACCCTGCTCGGCCCGGTCGGCGGCATCATCGCGATCCCGATCGCCGCCGC
>DATCMP010000234.1:0-9643 GCA_036563365.1 Thermomicrobiales bacterium | reverse complement strand
CAGCCATAGTCGCGCTACCGAGCAAAAGCCATAGCGTGCACGGTGGCGGTGGGATGGGGGAAGGAAAGGGGATGAGTGAGCAGGATAGGCTGCGCAAGCACCTCTATGACGCCCTTGATGACGTCGAGGCGACGGCCAAACGACTCACGGGCGACGAGTCCAAGGAGGCCAGCGAGGGCCAGAACACGATCGTCGATACCGTGAACAGCCTGCGCCACACCGTGGGCAGCATTCCGAAGCCGACCGCCGAGACGGAGGCGGATGAGGCGGCCAAGGAGCCCGAGCAGGCGTAGGGTGGCGTGCGGTGGCGTCGTGGTGGGGTTATGTGCGGAGACGGGTATGTGGCGTGAGCGGCCCGGCGGCGACCACAACGGGCGGGAGTCGCAGGCGGCCTTCCAGCGCGGGCACCGGGTGACGTGGCGCGAGCTGGTCGTCCGCGAGCATCGCCTCGCCCAGCTGAAGCGCCGGATCAGCTTCCTGCGCGACGACGGGATCGCGCCGTCCTTCTGCGCGAACGACCACTGGTACGGCACCGGCACCGCCCCGGGGCTGCGGGATCAGCTCGCCGTGCTCGTCGGCCCGGCGGCGCGCGCGGACGACCCGATCCTCGGCACCGACGCGGCGCTCGCGGTGGCGGGTGAGACCCTGCGGGCGCTCCTGCCGCCGTGCCGGGGCTGCGCGTGTCACCGTCTGGATCCGGTGCGGCGCAGGCCGGGGTGAGGATGTGACTACGTGGTGCCGCGGGGGTGAGTGTCCTGCCGGTGGGGTGGGGAGGGGGGAGGGGGAAGATTATTCGATCTCTGCTACCAAGTCGCGAATGACGCGAAGCCTTGCACCCGAAAGTGGTGATCCGAGCAGGAGTTCGAGCTGCGCTAAAAGCCCCCGGGCCTCATCTTCGTCCCAGTAAAGGCGATCAGTAACCGGCCCTTGAAAACGTCCGGCGAAATCGCCGTCGAGTTCGCGGCACGACACCACATCAACGCTGTTGTCGAGTGTGTAGACCAATCTGAATGCTTCGGTACTCATATTCAGTTCTCACTTTAATCAATGCCGCGGCAGCGAGTGAAGAATAACACAGCCGATCATTCACGATAAAGCCCGATGATTGGCAGGAACGGGGGGCATACAATGCGGCTGCGGCAGATGTTCCCGGAATACTACCCACCGGATGATGCAGCGATGCAGGGCATATGGTCGGATGGCATCATCACGTTCGATACATCTGCGCTGCTGAAGTTCTATGAGTATAGTCCGCCCACGCGCGAGCAATTGTTCACGCTCTTGTCGCTCCTCAAGGAGCGCCTCTGGCTCGCGCACCAGGCTGCGTACGAGTATCAAAAGAACCGGGTTCGCGTACTTCATGAGCAACTCGCGAAGGATAAAGGGCTGGGCGTGCCAATACTTGGGGCCATTCGCGAGCTTCGCACCAAGGCGAAAGTCCCACCCATCGAGCAACCGGAGTTTGATAAGGCCATCGACGAGGTCGTTGCTGCCGTTCAACGTGCGCTAACCAGGATACAAATGCTCGACGACAGTTTCGAGCACCAGGACCAGATCGAAGCCTTCTTCGATCTGCTATTCGGCGATAACGTAGGCAAGCCGCCCCCCGCAGAGGAGCGGAAGAAGCTCCTGGAAGTAGACGCCCCACAACGGTACAAGGAGAAGAAGCCTCCAGGCTATGCGGATGACGATCCAAAGACAGGAATTGCCCACTACGGCGATGTGGTCCTCTGGAAGCAGCTGTTGCTGCATGCCCGCGATCAAGGGCGACCCGTCCTCCTGGTCACGGAGGATTTCAAGGAAGACTGGTGGGTACAGGCGAACAGTCTCCCGGTTGCGCCGCGTGCGGAGCTCATACGTGAAATGCAAGAGGAGGCTCACGTACGGTTTCACATGTATGGAGTGATGGACTTTTTCGACCAGGTACAGAAAGTTTTCGATAAGCCCCTAGGATCCGGGGTACTTGAGGAACTCGCTACGCACGAGGAAAGCGAAGACGCTGTAGGAATGCTTCTGATCACATGCCCCAATACAGGTCGGGCCCATACCGACGGGGTTCGCGATGGACAGCCGCACATTCCTTGATCCAACGAATGTCTTTCGGGACAACAGCGTACGCTGTCAACACTGCGGTCAGTGGCACAAGTGGGACAAGGAGGATGCCTATTTGGAGGTGGGGCCAGCACAGATCAGCCAGTAATCCCGGGAAGGTTGTTTGGCGGATAGGGTCGCACCAATGCACGAAGAGCAATTCTACGACGGCGACGACTTCGCCTCCGACGCCGCGTTCTACGACGGCCCCACCGGCGACGAGGGCAAACCCTTCATGCAGCTCGCCGAGCCGCGCTGGCTGCGCGAGCTGCTGACCGCGCCGGAGCCGGAGCCCGCGCCCCCGCCCGCCCCCGAGCCGGTCTGGGATAAGCCGCTGCTGACCGCGGCGGAATTTATGAAGAAGTACAACCTCAACGGACGGTGACCCGTGCCGCAGAAACCTTACCGCATACCGGGGCGTGCGCTTTGGTATATCCGGATCGAGCTACCCCCTTCCCCCGACGGGAAGAGTCGCCAGCGCACCGTGAGCGGCGTCACGCGCAAGGAGGTCGTCGAGAAGCAGGTGGCCCTCCTGCGCGAGCTGCACGCCGGCACCGCGCTCGAACCGTCCACCCTCACCGTCGGTGAATACCTCACCCGCTGGGTGGAGGAGGTCGTGCGCCCGAGCCGGGCCGTCCGCACCTACGAGGGCCGCGAGTCGATGATCCGCCTGCACCTGATCCCCCACCTCGGCGGCGTCCTCCTCGCGAAGCTCCAGCCCGCCCACATCAGCGCCATGCTCGCCGCCATCCAGCGCGACAAGTCGGCGAAGACCGCGCTCGATTCCCGCACCGTCCTGCACACCGCGCTCAATCACGCCGTCAGGAAGTGGCAGCTGCTCCCGCAGAACCCGGTCGATCGCGTCGATCCGCCGCGCTACGAGCCCGAGCCGCCCGCCCTCTGGGATGAGGCGCAGCTGCGCCGCTTCCTCGCCGGCAACCGCGACTATCGGCACAGCGTCCTCTATCGGCTGGCCCTCGACACCGGGCTGCGCCAGGCCGAGCTGCTGGGCCTGCGCTGGGCCGACGTGGACCTGGCGCACCGGCTCCTCTCCGTGCGGCGGCAGTCGATCAAGACGCAGACCCAGGGCTACATCACCACCCCCACCAAGGGGCGGCGTGGGCGCTCCGTCGCGCTGACCCCCGGCACGGTCGCCGCGCTCGTCGCGCACCGCGCCGCCCAGGATGCCGAACGGGCGGCGGCGGGCGCCGCCTGGCGCGACGAGGACCGGATCTTCCCCAACCGCACCGGGGGCCGCAGTCGAAGGAGAACGTCCACGACACCTGGACGCGCACGATCCGCAGGCTCGGCCTGCCGCACATCAGGTTCCACAGCCTGCGCCACCTGCACGCCACCTACCTGCTGATCGAGGGGATCCACCCCAAGGTGGTCGCCGATCGCCTCGGCCACGCGAACACCGGCATCACGATGGCGATCTATAGCCACGTCACGGCGGGGCTCCAGGAGGGGGCGGCGGCGGCGTTCGGGCGGGCGATGGATCGGCTCGGCGCGCCCGAAACGCCCGAGGAATAGCCCGATTTGGCAGTGGGTCAATTCGTATTGGGGGAGTTTAGGAGGGCGCGCGGCGGGAGGGATCGGGTTGCCCGTCCTGCGCGTACAGATAGCGCGCTTCGATGGTGGCGATCCGCGCCTCGCTCGCGCAGATGGCGTCTTCCAGACGGGCGAGCCGTCCGCGCCATCGTTGCTGGATGAGCGGCGAGAGCGGCGTGTCCAGGTAACGCAGGGCGTTTGCCCGCAGGAGGTAGAGGTTCGCCAGCGCGGACCTGAGCGTGTCGAGGGGGGATTCCATCTCTCCTGGCATGCTAGTGACCTTCAACTTGATTCTGCCATCGTGCCGCAGCCGCCTTCCGGGCGATCTCCTTGCGGCGCTCGGGGGTGAGCACGGCGGCGCGGGCCTTGCCGCCCTTCAACCCGCCCTTGCGCCCGAGCGCGACGGCGGCGGGGTCTTTGCCATCATCGACGGGCTCGGGCGCGGCCTCGTTCGTCGCCGCATCCATGATGGCGGCGGCTAGCTGGTTCAGATCGCGTGGCCGGTTGGTGCTTGATCGGTTAGGCATAATCTAAGTATGCCACGGCGTGTCAAGAGGTGATCACCTTCGGCGGCGCGTCGATTTCGGCCATGAACGGCAGCGTATCGAGGCGCGAGAATCGGCGGATTCAAATTGACCCACTACCCCCGATTTCCACCCCCTCGCGTGACGTTCGTGTGACATCGCGGCTGGGGCTGCGTTGTTTTCGTTGCCATCGCTGGCAAAACGCGACCACCCTCCCCATGATGTTCATCGGGGGACGCTCTCTTTTGCGTCGGTCGTCGCGATGATTTGTGGCCGCCTTGCGGCTGCATCGCACGGTGAGGCCCCATTGCGGCATGATCGTCTCTTCGGGGCATGTGGGGCGATCATCAGGGCCCGTGGGATAGCGAAGTGCCCGTGCCGCTGAAGGCTATGCGCCGCCGATCGTGGCGCTGCCGGTGATCCCGTCGGTCGGCGTGCCCCCGAGCGCACTCGTGAGCGTGCCGACCGTCCCGTGGACGACCAGGCCGGGCCGCGTGTACAGCTTCTTCATCGCCATGTCCTCCTCGCGTCGCACCCCGCCGGGCCAAGCGGCACCGGCGACCGGACTATAGCACGGCAATCGGCACGGCAACGAGAAGGGTCGCCCCGGCGTATCGCCGGGGCGACCCCGTGGGAAATCGGGGAACAGGGCCGCAGGACCGCAGGGGGCGTCTTAAAGAATGCCGGTGGGCGAGGTGGTGGTGGGGTCGAGCACGTCTTACGCCTCGTCCTTTGGCAATACCAAAGCGGGCCAGTCCCCCTCGCGGATCAGGGCATTGAAGCGCGGCATCTCGCGCTCAAGGACGGTGGACAGGCGCGCCAGTTGCTCATCGACCCGCGCCGAGACCGAGGCGAAGACCTCGCGCGCTTGCGCGGTCGGCGCGGCATCGGCCCCACCGACCACACCGAGCAGCGTCGCCAGCTTCACGTTCAGCTTCGATGGCGCGGTCAGGGCATCGCGCGACGATTTCCAGCGGGTCTGGATCAACTCCTCTTCGATCGCGGTCAACTCCTCTTTCAGTGCCCGCGCCGCCTCGCTGATCGCCTCGCCGGTCGCCTGACCCTCGGCCCGCGCCTGCCAGGCGCCGCTTTGCTCGCGGATCGCGCGGATCTGGCGGATCGCGTCGTTCGTCGCCGAGAGCTTGTCGCGGATTTCGAGCAGGAACGCAAACTGCTCCCGCACCGCCTCGTCGCTCGCCGTCACGCGCGGATCTTTGACCAGTGCGAAGGGCTGTGTCCAACTCCGCTCGCCGACCGTCAGGCGCACCTGATACATTCCCGGAGGTGCCAGCGGCCCCGTCACATCGGATGAGCGGTAGATCGCGCCCTTGACGTTGCGCGCATCCGGATACTGCGCGTTCCAGGCGAAGCGGTTGAGCCCCGCCGCAGTCGGCACGACCACCGTCTTCGCCGGATCGGTCCCCCGCTCCTCGGCACTCCTGCTCGAATACGACGCGATCGCCGCGCCCTCGGCGTCGAGGAAGGTCAATGTCACCTCGGCGGTCGGCTTGTCGCGCAGGAGATAGGTGATGACCACGCCGTCGGGCGGGTTGTGCCCGGCATCGAGGAAACGCTGGATCTTCTCACCGTCCGGCCCGGCGACCGGGCGCGTGGCGACGCCGGTCGTCCCGATCATCATGTAGCTCTTGCCGTCGCCGCCCGGCTTGGTGAAGCCGCGCACCGAGCGGTAGCGGATCGTCGGGCGCGGCGCGGGCAGGAAGGCCTCATCGGCGAGCGCCTCATGCGTCAGCGTGCGGAGCGACGTCAGATCATCGAGGATCCAGAAGCCGCGGCCGTGCGTCGCGGCGACCAGATCGCCGTCCTTGACCGCGAGATCGTGGATCGGCACCACCGGCAGGTTCTGCCGCAAGGTCTGCCAATGGTCGCCGTCATCGAACGAGACCCACAGCCCCGCCTCGGTCCCGGCGTAGAGGAGGCCGCGCCGCTCCGGGTCCTCGCGGATCACGCGCGCGAAGTCGTCAGCGGGGATACCGCTCACGATCGCCGTCCAGGTCTGCCCATAGTCGTTCGTCTTGTACAGGTAGGGCGCGAAGTCATCGTGGCGGTGCCGATCGGCGGCGACGTAAGCCACGGCGGGATCATGCGGCGACGGCTCGATGATGCTGATCAGCGACCATGTCGGTAACCCGGGTGGCGTCACATCCCGCCAACTCGCCCCGCCATCGCGCGACAGATGGACCAGGCCATCATCCGAGCCGGCCCAGAGGGTCCCTCGCGCCAGCGGCGACTCCGCGAACGCGAAGATGGTGCAGTAGTAGTCCATGCCGTTGCTGTCGGTGGTGATCGGCCCGCCCGACGGCCCCATCTTGGCGGGATCATTGCGCGTCAGATCCGGGCTAATACGCTGCCAACTATGCCCCTCATCGGTCGAGCGGTGGACATGCTGCGACGTGATGTAGAGGACGTTCGGATCGTGCGGCGAGAGGACGATCGGGAAGGTCCAGTTAAAGCGGTAGCGAATATCTTTCGCCCCCCAACCCGCGCCCTCTTCCGGCCAGGCGGCGATATTCTGCCGCTGCCCGGTGCGGCGATCGAACCGCGTGATCACCCCGGCGAAGCTCCCCGCGTAGATGATGTCGGGGTTCTGCGGGTGGACGGCGATATAGCCGCTCTCGCCACCGCCGACCTCGAACGTCTCGGCGGCGGTGATCGCCTGCACGTTCGACCGGCTCGGCACGCTCATCGTCGAGTTGTCCTGCTGCGCGCCGTAGAGCCGGTACGGGGTCTGGTTATCGGTCGTCACATGGTAGAACTCGGTCGTCGGCTGGTTGTAGATCGTGGACCAGGAGTTGCCGCCGTTAAAGGAGACGACCGCGCCGCCGTCGTTCCCCTCCACCATCCGCTGCGGGTTGCGTGGGTCGATCCAGAGATCGTGGTGGTCCTCGTGCGGGAAGAACCGCTGGGTGAAGGTTTTACCACCATCCGTGGAAGACCACGCCGCCAGATTGAGTACCCAGACCGTCTCCGGCTCGGTCGGGTGCGCGAAGATGTGCATGTAATACCAGGGGCGCTGCCGGACCTCACCGCCCTCATTGACGCGCGTCCAGGTCTCGCCCCAGTCATCGGAGCGCAACACCGCCCCGGCCTTCGCCTCGATGATCGCCCAGACCCGCCCCGCCCGCGCAGGCGACGCCGAGACCCCGATCCGCCCGAGCGGCCCGCCGGGCATCCCCGGCTTATTGCTGAGCTCCTCCCAGGTGTCGCCGCCGTCGGTCGAGCGGAAGATGGCGCTCCCCGGCCCGCCGCTGATCAGTTCGTGCGCCCGGTGGACCCCTTCCCAGAAGGCGGCATAGAGGATACGCGGATTGGTCGCGTCGATCGAGAGATCGACCGCCCCGGCCTCCTCGCTGCGGAAGAGGATCAGCTCCCAGGTCTTGCCGCCGTCCTGCGAGCGGTAGACGCCGCGCTCCGGGTTCGCGCCGTGCGCGTGGCCGAGGGCGGCGACGTAGACGAGGTCGGCGTCCCGCGGGTGGACGCGCACCTTGCCGATATTGCGCGTCGCCGCCAGCCCGCTGGGTGCCCAGGTGCGCCCGCCATCGACCGACTTGTAGACGCCGTCGCCGTGCGAGACGTTGCTGCGGATCGTCGATTCGCCCATCCCGGCGTAGATGACGTTCGGATCGCTCTCGGCGACGGCGAGCGCGCCGACCGAGGCCCGCGCGAAGAAGCCGTCGGAACAATTCTCCCAGTAGGTCCCGCCGTCTTCGGTCTTCCAGACACCGCCGCCGGTCGAACCCATGTAAAAGGTCGCCGGTTCGGTCGGATGCCCCGCCACCGCGATCACCCGGCCCCCACGGAACGGCCCGACGTGTCGCCATCTCAGCGCCTGTAGCGCCGACGACGGGACCTGGGTCAACCTTTCTTCGGTTGCCATCCTTCGCTCCATCATTACTCACCCGATCGTCAGAACTCACCCGATCGTCAAATCACCCCTAAGGGGGTACGTCGCGCTGCACGGATGCGCGCCTCTCACCTCCCACGCCCTCCTGTAGTACCATACCGCCGGCGACGGCTGAGCGGTAGGGGGAGGATGATGGCGGGGACAATTGGCGCAGGGCGGACCCGGGGGTTCGGATCGTCGATCTTCAGCGAGATGAGTCGGCTCGCCGTGCAGCACGGCGCGGTTAACCTCGGCCAGGGTTTCCCCGACTTCGCCGGGCCGGACTTCGTCAAGGCCGCCGCGCACGCCGCGATCGACGCCGATCTCAATCAGTACGCGATCAGCCACGGCGCGCCGCGCCTGCGCCGCGCCATCGCCGCGACCTGGGCGCGCGATTGGGGCCGGGAGCTCGATCCCGAGACGGAGATCACCGTCGCCAGCGGCGCGACCGAAGTCCTGGCCGACGCGATGCTCGCCTTCCTCGATCCCGGCGACGAGGTAATCGTCTTCGAGCCGTTCTACGACGCCTACCAGCCGACGATCGGATTCGCCGGGGCGACGCCGCGCGCGGTCACGCTGCATGCGCCCGATTGGTCGATCGACACCGACGAACTCGCCGCCGCCTTCACCCCCCGCACCCGACTGCTGCTGCTCAACACGCCGCACAACCCGACTGGCAAGGTGTTCACCGAGGCGGAATTGGCGCAGATCGCGGCGCTGTGCATCGAGCACGACGTGATCGCCGTCACCGACGAGGTCTACGACCGGATCGTCTACCACGACACGGGCGCGACCCATCTGCCGCTCGCCACCCTGCCGGGGATGTGGGAGCGGACGCTGACGGTGAACAGCACCGGCAAGACATTCAGCATGACCGGCTGGAAGATCGGCTACGCGATCGGCCCCGCGCCGCTTAATGCGGCGCTGAGGACGGTCCACCAATTCGTCACGTTCGCCACCGCGACCCCCTTCCAGGAGGCGATGGCGGTCGCGATCGAACTCGCGGCGGAGAACGGCTATTACGACCAGCTACGCTGCGAGTACGCCGCGCGGCGCGATCTCCTCGCCGCCGCGCTGCGCGATGCCGGACTCGCCACCCTGCCGATCGGTGGCAGCTATTTTCTCCTCGCCGACATCGCGCCGCTCGGCTTCCCCGACGACGCGGCCTTCTGCCGGTATCTCGCCGCGGAGATCGGCGTGGCGGCGATCCCGCCCTCGGCGTTCTATCTCCATCCGTCGCGCGCGCCGCAACTGGCACGTTTCTGCTTCGCCAAGCGCCCGGAGACGATCGCCGCCGCCGCCGAACGCTTGCTGGCCCTACGCCGCTAGTCGCGCCGCACTCGCCCATCGTTTCGAGAATAGAATAGGCAACGGTCGCGTTACACGGCGGGATAGCGAACATCCCGACTGCTCAGTCCTGTGGCACCGGCGCGGGTCGCCGCGCGCCTCCCGGATCGGCTATAACTGAGTGGTCGAGTCGCGACACGCATCCGCTCGCAAGACGACGAGCGGATCCCCTTCAGTGCGGAAGGAGCCCCGATGACCACCCAACGTGCGCCCCGTTTCGTCCTCACCT